>NZ_JBJMLX010000389.1:0-42304 GCF_045805085.1 Niastella sp. | reverse complement strand
TATACCCTGCAACGCGGCGTCGCGAAAAATAAAAATGCTTCGTTTTTGATGGAGAAGATGGAGATCATTTAATGTGAAAATTAGCAAATACCTGCCCGTCCGAAGCGACAGCGAAGGCGGGTGAAAATGGCATTACTGGAAACAGATAAAGCGGTTGAAGATTGGTGGGACGAATTAACCGAAGCTGATAAAAACCTGGTAAAGGAATCGGAGACTCAATATGGAAAGGGTAACTACATTAGCCACCAGGAATTGATGCAACGGTTTGAAGAATGGAGAAAGAAGTAGTTTGGACAGCTGTCGCACAAAAGGATTTCTGGGAAATAGTTGCTTATTTATCAGAAGCCTGGCCAAAGTCAGTTTTGGATCGATTTCATGGTGTACTATCAATAAAGATCCATCTTCTTCAAAAGCAACCTCAAATTGGGTTCAGATCAAAAAAGTATTCAAAATACCGAAGAACATTGGTAACCCGTCATTATGCGTTGATTTATTTCAGTAAATAGAAAACACATAGTGATTCATCGGCTGAAACATACTCGGTTAAAATAAAAATCCCTCCTGGTGTTGCCGGGAGGGATTTTGTTTTACAGAAGCACTTCTTTATTCGTAAAAATAGGTTACGGTATAAGTATCCTGGTCGGTTTTCATAATGCATGTTTCGGGCAAACCGTCGCTATTATAAGTATAGGTGAGTATTGTTGTTTGCTCGGGCATAAACATGCCCTGATAATTGATAATTCCTCTTGTAAACTCAACAATGTTATTTTTTGAAGCACCTGGCGCCAGGTAAGAAGGAAATCCTGTTATACCATCTACCGGTTTCAGGGCGGCAAAGTTTAATTTATTTACCGGGTTAATTTTATTATCATAGGTACATTTATAATACCTGGTAGTATTGTATGCCGCAGAGGGGTTGCCATAATGTACTTCAGCAACGTTATTATCCTTTATCAAAAAAGTGTCGGTTAACTGGCTATTTCCCGATCCTGTGTAAAAGGAACTGTTTTTTACCAGTATTTTGTCGGTAGCATACGTGTATTCGCGGGTGGAATAGCTTGAATTGCCGGTGAATATTACTGAATCATTGATCACCTGCCCCGCATTGTTAAATCTAAAATACGTCACTTCTATTCCCAGGCTGACTGCGGGGGTGGTGTTGCTGGCTTTAAAAGAATTTTTCTCTGTGCCGTTATAATAGTATTGAAAGCTATCTACCGGTGTAACGATCAGGGTGCCGGTTGATTGGTCACCTGTTGAAAAAATAAATTTATTAAGCCGTTGCTGGTCGTCATATGTAAAATCAATGACCATACTCTTATTTGCCGGCTGAGAGGAAACATGCTGTATAACTCTCGAAATACGCAGTATTGTAGCGTTGGGGTTTGTAGTGTCGTTGTGGGATTTGTGACAGGAAAACAAAACCAAAGGGAATAATAATATCCCGAGGTTACGGATCAGCGGTTGCATAATAGGGTTAATTTTTTTTAATTGGCTGCAAGATAGGAACGGAGTTTGGTCCTTAAAAATCAAATAAATATTCGCGTTGAATTAGCCCAAAACGGTCAGCAGGCGAATATGGATATCATTTAAAAACAAAACCCTTCCGGCTAACCGGAAGGGTTTGTTATTTATTGTAATCCTCGTCCCTTATTTCACTTCTTCAAACTCGGCGTCGGTTACGTTTTCGCCGCCACCGCCGTTGTTACCGCCCTGTTGCTGGTTGCCACCGGCTCCGGGTTGTTCGCCACCAGGCTGCTGGCCTTGTGTAGCTTTGTACAACTCTTCGCTGGCTGCTGTCCAGGCATTGTTCATTTCGGTTGAAGCCGCATCAATGGCTTCAATGTCCTGTGACTTGTGCGCTTCTTTCAATTTGTTCAACGCATTTTCAATAGGCGCTTTTTTATCGGCCGGGATCTTGTCACCATATTCCTTCAGTTGTTTTTCTGTTTGGAAGATCAAACTGTCGGCCTGGTTGATCTTGTCGATCTTTTCGCGGGCAGCCTTGTCACTGGTTTCATTGGCCTTTGCTTCGGCTTTCATTTTTTCAATCTCCTCTTTGCTTAAACCGCTACCGGCTTCAATCCGGATCTTTTGTTCTTTACCAGTGCCCTGGTCTTTCGCTGTTACATGCAGGATACCGTTGGCGTCGATGTCGAAAATAACTTCGATCTTAGGCATACCGCGTGGTGCAGGTGGAATGTCTGTCAACTGGAAGCGACCGAGGCTTTTGTTCTGGTTAGCCAGCGGACGTTCGCCTTGCAGTACATGAATCTCAACACCAGGTTGATTATCGCTGGCGGTTGAGAATATTTCTGATTTCTTGGTTGGAATAGTTGTGTTGGCTGTGATCAACGGGGTCATGGCATTACCCAGGGTTTCAATACCCAGGCTCAGCGGAGTTACGTCGAGCAACAGTACGTCTTTTACTTCACCGGTCAATACCGCACCCTGAATAGCAGCACCTACGGCTACCACCTCATCGGGGTTCACACCCTTGTTAGGTTTTTTGCCAAAGAATTTTTCTACTATTTCCTGTACTTTAGGAATACGGGTACTACCACCTACCAGGATCACTTCATCGATCTGTGAAGTTGATAAACCGGCATCTTTCAGCGCCTGCTCACAAGGTTTCAGACAGCGTTCGAATAATTTATCGGCCAGCTGTTCAAATTTGGCGCGGGTTAATTTTTTAACCAGGTGTTTAGGTACACCATCGATAGCAGTAATGTATGGCAGGTTGATCTCTGTTTCTGTTGAAGAAGACAATTCAACCTTGGCTTTTTCAGCAGCTTCTTTCAAACGCTGTAAGGCCATTGGGTCTTTACGCAGGTCAACAGCTTCTTCATTTTTGAATTCAGCGGCCAGCCAGTCCATGATCACTTTATCGAAGTCGTCACCACCCAGGTGGGTATCACCATTGGTTGATTTTACTTCAAAAACGCCATCACCCAGTTCCAGTACAGAAATATCGAATGTACCGCCACCAAGGTCAAATACGGCGATCTTTTGGTCGTGCCTGCCTTTATCGAGACCGTAAGCCAGGGCGGCAGCCGTAGGCTCGTTCACGATACGGCGTACATTTAAACCGGCAATTTCACCTGCTTCTTTGGTAGCCTGGCGTTGTGCGTCGTTAAAGTAAGCCGGAACGGTAATTACGGCTTCATTTACTTCCTGACCCAGATAATCTTCAGCTGTTTTCTTCATTTTTTGAAGGATCATGGCTGAAATTTCCTGGGGTGTATATAAGCGGCCGTCTATGTCAATACGTACCGTATTATTGTCACCTTTAGCTACTTTGTAGCTCCAATGGCTGATCTCTTCTGTCACCTCGTCAAACCTGCGACCCATGAAACGCTTAACGCTCATGATGGTATTGTGCGGATTGGTGATAGCCTGGCGTTTAGCCGGATCGCCTACTTTTCTTTCGCCGTTCTTTAAAAAAGCCACAACAGACGGGGTGGTACGGCGTCCCTCGTCATTGGCAATTACCACGGGTTCATTACCTTCCATTACTGCCACGCAGCTGTTTGTGGTACCGAGGTCAATTCCTATTATCTTTCCCATATATGCTGAATTTAATGTTCTCTTATGGTTATCAATGATTATGCCGTGGGCAGGAAGGATGAAAAAATGTCAGTTCCATGGCAGATGCTGTCATTAATTGGTTGACAGTTAATCTCAAATAGGCAGTTTGGCGTTCTGAATGCTGCGTTTTAGGTTCACAGTGGCAAGGCAGACGGCAGAAGGCAGAAGGCAGACGGCAGACGGCAGAAGGCAGAAGGCCCTCCTACGCTAAAGCTTCAGCGTGCAAAGCAGAAGGCCCTCCTACGCTAAAACTTGCGCCTCCGCTAAAGCTTCGGCGACACACGGACGGCGGGCAAGGCAAATTTCTTCGCAAATCCTTTTAGACTTCTCTTAGAATCCTTGTAGGCTTCTTCGCAAATTTGCGAAGAACTTGCGAAGAATTTGCGAAGAAGGGTAAGCCGTGTCTTTGCTCAGGGGCGAAGGAGACCAAGCCAAGAACCATTTGTTCCTTTTCAACTCCGTCAACTTTATCAACCCTCCTATCAACCTGCCCACCCAGAACTCTTAACTCCCACTCTTTCCCTGGTTAACTTGTCAACTCGTCAACTTGTTAACTCGTCAACTTGTTAACTCGTCAACTGATCAACTCGTCAACTGGTCAACTCGTACTTTTACTACCGCATCACGTATAACTTCCTTTTGTTATTAATTAATGTCTATATATCTTCATGCATTCACACCCCCTATACCTGCCGGTTATGCGCTGCGGAAGCGATATTTACCGGTAATCTTCAATTTGAACGATTAAATCGTAAGTAGAAACTCTTGGTTTTTGAAATCCGGCATTCCCTTTGAAAGTAAAGGGATTGTCAAAACAATGTCCCTTAAAAACAACTCCTTATGGTTTTTCAGTTCTGGGCCTTATTTGCCATTTTAACTGCCTGTGTTGTCGTTTGCGACAGAAAATTCAACATGTTGCGCGACCTGAGCAAGGCCAGTCCGCGCCCCTATAGCTGGTCGCGGGTACAACTGGCCTGGTGGTCGGTGATCATTATTACGGCGTTTACCTCTATTATCATTCAAACCGGTCATGCGCCCAATCTGCATCATTCAACCCTTGTGTTACTGGGCATCAGCGCCGGCACCACAGCCGTTGCCCGGGTTATTGATCTGGGCGATCAGCAGAATGCGTTGATCTTCCGGCATCAGGACATCAAGACCACCAATTTTTTCTTAGACATTTTATCCGATCAAAACGGGGTGAGCATTCAACGGTTCCAGGCCGTTTTATTCAATACCATTTTTGGTATCTGGTTCATTTCATCGGTACTGGGCAACCTGGGCGATCCCGGCTTTTGCATGTCCGATTTCGTCAAAGGCGATCCCAACCTGGCTAATTGCCTGCTGCATTCTACCGATTTTTTAATTCCAATTGTCAGCGACAATAATTTGATCCTGCTTGGGTTAAGCTCGGCTACCTATGCGGCTTTAAAGATCACAGAAAACAGAGGAACTGCTTCGGAAGCCCTGACGGAAAAAGTGGTGGATGAAGCCTTGAACACACCTGCACAGGGTTAAAACGTTTATATGAACATCACATCAGTAGCTAGTCCCAACTTTACACAGGGAAGAAGGACTTACCGGCCTGAAGCCATTGTTATTCATATTATGGATGGCACCCTGAAAGGTACCGACGGCTGGTTCATAAGCCCGCTGTCGCAGGTATCGAGCCATTATGGTATTGGTAAGAACGGCGAAGTACATCAATATGTCGATGAAACTGATACCGCCTGGCATGCCGGCCGTATTCACGATCCTACCTGGCCGCTTATTAAGAAGACCTCCGACGGCATGTTCATCAATCCCAACTATTACACCATTGGGGTTGAACACGAAGGCAATGAAAGCAGCGAATGGACAGACGCCATGTACGCCACCAGCGCTCAATTAATAAGAGGACTTTGCCAGCGTTGGAGCATTCCCGCTGATCGTCTGCATATTATAGGACATCATGAAATTTATTCTTTAAAGAACTGTCCGGGTTTAAAGGTGGATATGGATAAACTGATCGCCCTGGTTAATGGCAGCACCCAGGTGGTGAACGGACAGATAAGCAAAACCGAAAAGTCTGGCAAGGTAACCACGCTTACGCGGCTGAACCTGCGGGCCGGTCCGGGCAAAGTGTACAAAATAACGAACATGGTCAATGCCGGCATTCAACTGGCGTATGATGGGTTTACCATGCAGGGCGAAACAGTAAATGGCAATGGCAAATGGTATTATACTGAGGAGGGGAACTGGTTTTGGAGTGGCGGGGTGAAGTAATCGGACTACACATTTTCTTAAAATTGGACTATAAATATAATTCAATGCCTTCTTAGCTTTGCCATTCGCAAATAGAATTTAAATCCATGAATGTAGATCTGCAACCCACATTGGAAAATGAGCGTGTTATTTTGCGTCCATTACAACAGCAGGATTTCGAGATGCTCTATAATGTTGCAGCCGATCCTGCAATCTGGCAACAACATCCCAATAAGGATCGCTGGAAAAAAGACGTATTCAGCACCTTTTTTGAGGGGGCCATTCAAAGCGGCGGCGCATTCCTGGTCATTGACAAAACTACCGGGTTAGCCATTGGCAGTACCCGCTTTTATGATTACAACTCCAAAGACAATAACATCTTCATCGGCTACACGTTTTATGCCACAGCATACTGGGGTAAAGGGATTAACCTGGCGGTTAAAGCTTTACTATTGAACTATATTTTTAAATATGTGGATAAGGTTTATTTCCATATTGGAGCAGAAAACATCCGGTCACAAATTGCTATTGCGCGTCTCGGTGCCATAAAGGTAGGTCAGCAGGAAGTCACCTACTTTGGCGAAACTCCTAAGCTGAATTTTGTTTACGAGATCACTAAAGTTGCTGCAAGCCTTACATAAGCAATACTACTCAGCTTCTCCTTCTTGACCAATATCAATTCAAGAAATGTACATTGAATAAAAATAGTTTATAACTTGCCGGCATCTTCGGTTTATCCTTCCTGATTGGGCGTTATAATATTCCGTACAACTACCCTAAAAAGATCAGTAATTCCCGGTTGCTTCCTTTCTCCGTCCCTAAGTAATTTTATTGCAGCCGTTCTTTAAAAAAATACCTGAAACCATTCTTCCCTAACCGGAAGGTGCATAATTGTAACTGCCATGAAGCGTCTTATTACCTGCAGCGATGGAACCTGGAATAAACCAGGCAATACCGATCGCGGTCAACGTGTAGAAACAAACGTTGAAAAAATGTATCAATGTATTTGTTCGTACGACAATTCAACGGGGCAACCCATACCTCAACTTAAGTTTTACGATAAGGGCATTGGCACCGGCTACTCCTGGAAGGGGAATTTACTGGGTGGCATTACCGGCGCCGGCATTGATGAAAACATTAAAGACATTTACATTTTCCTTATTACCAATTACGAGCCTGGCGATGAAATTTACCTGTTCGGGTTTAGTCGCGGCGCCTATACGGCCCGCAGCATTGCCGGACTGATCCGCAATTGCGGCATTCTGAAACCCGAATACCTGGGCCTGGTTGATAAAGCCTACGAACTGTACCGCATGCGCGATGAATATACCTCACCCGAATCGGACATGATGGTGGGGTTTAGAAAACAATACGCCTGGGAAAATGTAACGCCAATAAAATTTATTGGCGTTTGGGACACGGTGGGCAGTCTGGGTATTCCCCTGCCCTGGTACCGATCCTGGAATATGAAGAGATACCAGTTTCACGATGTAACACTCAGCAGTTCTGTCGAGAACGCTTTTCACGCGCTGGCCATCGATGAACGAAGAAAAATGTTCGCGCCTGCTTTATGGCAACTCAGCGATACGGTTAAAAACAATCCCAATCACCCACAACAGGTAGAGCAACGCTGGTTTGCCGGTGTACATAGTAATATCGGAGGTGGCTATTCCGATACAGGTTTAAGCGATCTGGCCCTGAAATGGCTGGCGGAACAGGCGCATCAAACCGGATTGTGTTATGATACCAGGGAATACGAAACTATAAAAGGCAATCCCTGGGGCGAATTGCGCAACTCCTATTCTCCGGCATTCTGGTTCTGGCTACCGGTTTGGCGTTCTATAACCCTGAACGATGATACCCGGCAAACCATTGATGAAAGTGTGCTCGACCGCTTTCGGGAAATGTATCAGTATAGACCGAGGAATTTGAGGAAGTATGTTACTATTGATAATAGTGATAAGCCGGTGTTGGTTTAATGGCAGACGGCAGATGGCAGACGGCAGAAAGAAAGTCTACATAGAAAATCCCCAGGTGAACAGTTGCCTGGGGATTTATATTGTGTCATTATTTCGGATTCAAATGTCTGCCTTTTGCCGTCTGCCGTCTGCCTTGCAACTTTTCGTATATTTATCTTCAATAAACCAATAATGCCGATAGATACCGAATTATACCAACGAATAGTCACCGCCAAAGTGTATATAGACGACAATTTTCGGGAGGCTATCGACCTCGACAAAATAGCCGGTCAGGCATGTTTGTCGCGTTTTCACTTTCACCGCCTGTTCACCAAAGTATATAAGATCACTCCGCATCAATACCTGACACAAAAACGGATCAATAAAGCCAAAGACCTGCTTAATGAACAACACCTCACTATTACTGAAGTATGCAATGAGGTTGGGTTTGAAAGCATTGGGTCGTTCAGTATCCTTTTTAAAAAAGAAATTGGCTTTGCGCCTACCTATTACCGCAACATGGCCTGGTTAAAACAACAACAGGTAAAAGAACAACCCAAACAATTTATTCCGCATTGTTTTATTGACGGGTATCAGTTGGAGAAGTAGATGCTGATGACAATAAAGTTTGTAAATAGTTCAGCAAATTATGGCCGCTCCAGTCGCCATCGTATTTCTGCCCGTTTATAAAAAATGTTGGCGTTGCGTTTACGCCGCTTCTAAGACCACCATAAAAATCTTTTTCCACTTTATCATTCAACGCATTGTCCTGGATATCATTTTTGAAGCGTTCCAGGTCGAGCCCTACCTGGTGGGCAAATAAAAAGAGATGCTCCACTTCCAACGTTTGCTGGTTCTCGAAAATAATATCGTGCATTTCCCAGTACTTGCCTTGCAAGGCGGCTGCTTCCGTTGCTACGGCAGCCGATACTGCATGGGGATGCACATTCGAGAGCGGGAAATTGCGGAACACAAATTTTAAATGGTCGCCCATTTGCCTGATGATGTCTTTTACGATCGGGTGTGCGCGACCACAATGCGGACATTCATAATCGCCATATTCCACCAGCTCCAGCGGGGCGTTTTCATTGCCAAAAATATGGTCGGTATTGTTAACGTTCGTTCTTAATTGTGTCATTGGTTGATTGATTTAACGTTATCTGATCCTTCAATGGGCAGCAGCTTCAAAGTGAGCTAACAACGGAAAATGAAATTTGTTGTGATCGCAGGGCCCGAAAAGCAATAATCAATAAGGCATTTAATACCATGATCGATAGCTTTGTTCAAAACAAAAAATATATGATCACGAAATTATCCCACACCAGTTTATTTGTTAGCGACCAGGAGAAGGCTTACGACTTTTATGTAAATACACTGGGGTTTAAAGTTCATACCGATGCCACCATGGACAATGGCTTCAGATGGCTGACTGTTTCACCACCCGAACAACCTGAGCTGGAAGTGATTTTGTTCCCAGCTACCAATACTTTGAACGGTTTTGATGAAGAGGTGCGTAATGCCTTGAAGTTATTACTCGATAAAGGCGTTATGGGCGCCGGCGTTTTATATACACCCGATTGCCGCGCTACGTATGAAGAATTAAAAGCCAAAGGGGTTCAATTTAAGGGAGAACCTAAAGAACAGTTTTACGGCATAGAAGCCATTATTACCGATGGTTGCGGGAATTGGTTTAGCATGACGCAACCGAAGTAAGGCAGAGGGCAAAGGGCAGAGGGCAAAAGGCAGATGGCAGAAAATGAAAGGCAGTAATCAGTGGTCTCTGCTCAGCCGTGAGCAAAATGCAAAGGGTTAACAAAATAAAAATCCCCGGATCTTTTTGAGCCGGGGATTTCAATATTTCAATTGGTCTATGTCTTTTGTATTCAAATTTCTGCCGTCTGCCGTTTGCCTGCTTTCTACTTCCTACTGCCCTCCATTTCCTCTTTCTGCAAAGCTTCGGCCTCCACAACTGTTTCAGCTTCTAACAAGGCTTCTTCTTCCTGCGATTCTACTTTAAAGGTGAAATTCTTCTGGGTTACAAAACTGAATGCTACTACAATAAACGTGGTAAGTATTTTAGCTACCGTAGGGTACAAATGGCATTGTTCAACAAACAGCTTTATGAAAATATAATTTAGTCCAATACAGATCAACACCATCATAAAATACCGGAACAGCTGAATGCGGCCCCGCAAGGTTGAACCGGGAAATACAATGGTTCGGCTCATATAAAAACCCAACGGAAAGGTTATGGAGAAAGAGACCATGAACGCTGCCGTATATGGCTGCAAGGAAATAACAGGCGTATGAACCACCTGTTCCTTAAAGAGAAAATGATAGCTTAAATAGAACAGGGTTATATCGAGCAACGTATTCCCACCCCCACATGCTGCATACTTAAAGGTTTGTAAAGGCATGAAACGGCGAAACAAAGGATAAAAAGCGTTTATTACTGCATTGATCAGATTCTTCACGAATGGTATTTTGTACGTAACAAAGGTAATTGAATATCAATTATTACCGCCCAGGATCTATGGAAGGTGCATATTTTCTGTATGCCGGCACCGGAACGTCAACTTTGACGGTAATATTTTGCCAAAACAGCGATTTCATGATAGTTTTTTGGGGCAGAAGGCAAACGGCAGACGGCAAACGGCAGAAGGCAGACAAAAATACCTCGCAACAAGTTATCGCCTAAAAAGTCAAAGAGCTATCCACTTTTGGCAGACAGCTCCAGGGCGTTTAGGGGTTAAACAGGCGAAAAATAGCTGGTTTTAGAATAATTTAAACAAATGTTAAACTTTAATGAACCAGGTCAATTGTATTCTTCTGTCTGCCATCTGCCGTTTGCCTTCTGCCTTCTTCTTTAAACCATTGAGTATTCAGCATTAAGCGTTGCGCTTTTGTATTATTTTTGCCGTTCAAATTATACGCATGGCAATAGTTCCCATTATTCAGCAGGCAGTTAGCGAACAGCTCAATAAGTTGTACCAGGTAGAGGTAACCCCTTCTTCTATCACGGTAAGTGAAACCAAACCCGAATTTGAGGGCGATTATACCGTGGTGCTTTTTGCTTTGCTAAAGACCCTTAAAAAGAAGCCGGAGGAATTGGGCAATGAGCTGGGACAGGCCCTGGTGGCCGATAATGGCGCCCTTTTCAGCGCTTTTAATGTGATCAAAGGCTTTTTAAACCTCGCTATCAGCGACAGCTTCTGGCTGAATTTCCTGACAAAAAATTACAATGAACCTGCTTATGGCCGTCAGCCACGCAACGGCAAACGCGTAATGGTGGAGTATTCTTCCCCCAACACCAATAAACCCCTGCACCTGGGGCATTTAAGAAATAATTTCCTCGGCTGGAGCGTAGCCGAAATATATAAGGCCAATGGCTATGAAGTGATAAAAACCTGCATTGCCAACGACCGCGGCATTCATATTTGCAAAAGCATGATCGCCTGGCAACTGTTTGCCAATGGCGCTACCCCTGCCAGTACCGGCATAAAAGGCGACCACCTGGTGGGCGATTATTATGTGAAGTTTGCTACCGAGTTGAAGGAACAAATGAAGCCCATTAAAGAAAGGAAACTGGCGGAATTGTTAGCGGCTGGCAAAACCCAGGAACAGGCGGAGAAAATAATGGACGACGCCAACTTTAAACAGGAGCTGGAAAAAGAAGCGCCCATTATGCAGGCCGCCCAGCAAATGCTGGTTGACTGGGAAGCCGGTAAACCCGATGTGGTGGAGCTGTGGCGCACCATGAACAGCTGGGTGTACAAAGGTTTTGATGAAACCTATAAACGCATTGGCAGCGACTTTGATAAAGTATATTATGAAAGCGAAACCTACCTGCTGGGGAAAGACCTGGTGGAAGAAGGCTTGCGTAAAAAAGTTTTCTTTCTGAAAGAGGATGGCAGCGCCTGGGTGGATCTAACCGCCGAGGGGCTGGATCAAAAAATTGTACGTCGTCGTGATGGTACGGCGGTTTACATTACCCAGGATATTGGCCTGGCCGCAGTAAAACAGAACGAATTTAATTGCGACCTGAGCGTATATGTAGTGGGTGATGAACAGAACTATCACTTCAAGGTATTAAAGCTCATTTGCCAGAAGTTGGGCATTGCCGGCGCCGATGGCATCTTCCATTTAAGCTATGGGATGGTGGAGTTGCCTACCGGCAGAATGAAAACCCGCGAAGGCACTGTGGTGGATGCGGATGACATGCTCGATGAAATGATCAGGGAAGCAGCGCGCAAAAGAACGGAAAGAGAAGAGGAGCAAAAAGAAAAAGGTCAGCATAAAACGGAGGAACTGAGCGCTGAAGAACTAAAAAAACTGGATGAAACGGTTGGCGCCGGTGGGTTAAAATTCTTCCTGGTTCGGGTTGATCCCCAAAAGCGGATGATCTTTAATCCTGAAGAGTCAATAGACCTGCATGGGTTTACCGCCACCTTCGTTCAATATGCTTATGCCCGTACACAATCGGTATTCAGAAAAGAATTATATACGGGTACCGACATTGGGACAGACCTGTTACCGCTTGAGAAAGAATTGATCCTGGCAATGGAAAGATATCCCGAAATTATTAAACAGGCTGGTGAAGAAATGAACCCGAGTGTGATTGCCAGTTATGTGTTCAACGTGGCCCAGTTGTACAACACTTTTTATTTCAAGCATCAAATATTGAAAGCTGAAACGCCTGTTAAAAAAGAACTGCGTCTGCAGATAAACCAAATGGTAGCCCATGTGCTTAAATCGGGTATGGCGTTGTTGGGTATACAGGTACCTGATAGAATGTAGGCAGAAGGCAGACGGCAAACAATTGACAAAATAAAATCCCCGATCAATATTGATCGGGGATTTTCTATTTTGAAATTCATTTGATCTTTGTCTTTTGTATTCAAATTTCTGCCTTCTGCCGTCTGCCTTCTGCCTTGCCTTTAAATTCACCCGGGCATCTTCTTCTCCTCTTTCAAATTCTTTAACGAAGGATCCATTTCAATGGCTTTATCACACAGTTGCTGCCCTTTCTCCTTCTCCCCTTTCTTTTGATACGACAACCCGATCATGTATAAGGACTGTGCATTCTTTTTATCGAGCTCCAGTATTTTATCCCAATAAGTGATGGCGTCGTCATATTTACCGATCCTGAAATAGGCATCGGCAACATTGTACAACAATTCCTGGTCCTGCGGTTTTTTAACCAGCACTTCCTGTAACAGGGCCAGTCCTTTATTGTAATCTTTAATGTTCAGATAGGCATTGGCGAGGTTCTCTATAAAATCGTTGCTGCGGGGATAGCCTTTGGCAGCGGCCCGCTCAAACCAGTAAATGGCTTTTTTGTCATCGGGTACCGCGTAATAAACCAGTCCGGCTTCATACATCCAGTTGGCTTTACTGCTATCGAGTGCGATGGCCTGCTCGTAGCAACCGGCTGCTTTTTTATAGTTGCTCATATCAACCAGGCAACGCCCGGCTATATAGGGTACTTCCGCATTTTTGGGATCGTCTTTATAAGCCTGCTCGCAGTATTTTACCGTTTCACCATAGTTCTCCAGCCCGTAATAACTTTTGGCAAGGACATAATTGGCGCTGTTGCCAATTTTCAATTCCTGCATTTTTTTAGCGTAGGTGATCGCGTCATTCCACTGGCGGGTATTCAGCGATAAGGTAGTCAGCTGCATTACTGCCTCGGCATTTTTGTTATCGGCCTGGTACACGCCGGTAAATTTCTCTTTGGCTTCCACATAGCGCCGTTGTTCTACGAGCGACTGTCCCCAGGCTAATAACACGTTGGGGTCTTTGGGCGAAAATTGGGCAGCTTTGGCGAAGCTTTTTTCTGCTTCGCGGAACCGGCGGGCATCTTTTTCGGTATTGCCCTTTTTAAAATAAAAATCAGTGCTGTCAGTTTGCGAATAAACACTGTGGGATATTAATCCCAACATTAAGATACCAGTAAGGGTTTTCATAGATATGCTCTTTTCTTATACACAAAAATCAGTTACTTCAATACTATAGCTCCCAACGGCGGCAGATGCACATTTATTTCATACATATTATCATTTTTATCTAAACTTCTCGTGTGGATCTCCGGATTGAACACATTTCCGGTTCCCCAATATCGTTTGTCGTCGGAATTAAAGATCTCGCGCCACTCTGATTTTCCGTACGTATACACTTTCCAGTCGTGCCGTACCACCGGGGTAAGGTTTAAGATGATCAGGAGGTCATTGGCGGGGTCTTTCCCTTTACGCCGGTAGGCTACTACGCATTCGGCGGGATGGTTAAGGTCGACCCATTCAAACCCGTAAATATTAAATTGGTTTTCATACATCGCGGGTTCATTACGCAATAAAAAGTTCAAATCGCGCACGCAATCCTTCATCAAACGGTGTGGATCAAACTGTAACAGTTCCCATTGCAGCTCACTTTTGTAATTCCATTCATGGGTATCGCCAAATTCATTACCCATGAATAAGAGTTTTCCGCCGGGATGTGTAAACATATACGTGTACAGGGTGCGCAGGTTGGCAAATTTCTGCCATTCATCGCCCGGCATTTTAAAGATCATCGGGCTTTTACCATGCACTACCTCGTCATGACTCAGGGGTAATAGAAAGTTTTCGTCGTAATAATACATCATGCTAAAGGAAAACTTATTCTGGTAGTGGCGCCGGTAAATGGGATCCATTTTAAAATAATCCAATGTGTCGTGCATCCAGCCCATCATCCATTTCATGCCAAAACCCAACCCGTTTTGAAAAGTGGGGCGCGATACGCCGGGCCAGTCGGTAGCTTCCTCGGCAATGGTTTGTACATCGTGAAAATCGCGGTAAATGCTTTCATTTAAATCTTTAATAAAACTAATGGCTTCAATATTGCCATCGCCGCCATATTCGTTGGGTTCCCACTGGCCGTGGGTACGCGAATAATTTAATTTCAGCATGGAGCTAACAGCATCCACCCGAATACCGTCGATATGAAATTTATCGAACCAGAAACGCGCGCTGCTGATAAGGAACGATTTTACCTCTCCCCTTTTGTAATTGAACACATAACTGTTCCAGTCGGGGTGAAAGCCTTTGCGCATGTCGGCATATTCGTAGGTGTTGGCGCCGTCGAACATAAACAGGCCATGCGCATCGTAAGGAAAATGCGAAGGCACCCAGTCGAGTATAACGCCAATGCCTGCTTCATGAAAAGCATTCACCAGCTCCATAAAACGCTGCGGATCGCCAAAGCGTGAGGTGGGGGCAAAATACCCTGTTCCCTGGTATCCCCAGCTTCCATCGAAGGGATGTTCCATCACGGGCATAAACTCCACATGGGTAAAGCCCATTTCCTTTACATAGGGAACCATCAGCTCCCGTATTTGATCGTAGGTGTTATAAGATTCTTCATCGTGCTTATTCGGCCGCATCCAGCTGGCGAGGTGCACTTCATAAACGCTGCAGGGCGCATTCAGCGAATTGTGATGGCCGCGGTTGTTCATCCAGTCGTCATCTTTCCAGGTATATTCCAGGTTCCAGGTAATGGAAGCCGTGTTGGGTCTCTTCTCCCAGAAGTTGGCAAAGGGATCGCCTTTGTCGATCCTGACGCCCTTAAAACCATCGATGTGATATTTATATACTTCGCCTTTGGTCAGGCCGGGGATAAATCCTTCCCAGATGCCCGATTTATCGAGCCGCACAAACAAGGGGTGGCTGGTGGGGTTCCAGTCGTTGAAGTTACCTATCAGGGAAACGGCGGTAGCATTGGGCGCCCATACGGCAAAATAGTAGCCTTTTTTACCCAGCACTTCAATTTCGTGTGAGCCAAACTGATCGTACAACCGATAATGAGTGCCCTGTTGAAAATTGCGGATGTCATCTTCCGAGAAAAACGAATAGTTCCATACTGCTCTTGTACTGTCTACGAAATGAACCTCTTCATATTTTTTTACTTCCATAAGCCTGTTCTGTTTGTTTTGATCCTTTTACTTGTCTGGTATATTATGACCAGATATATATGAAACTGCTTTAACGATAAATTAAGATACCGGGTTGTTAAATTCCAATTACATTCCAGACATTCGTTCAATCACCAGGGCGTACGGGCAAACTAATTAAACACGTTAACCAGGAACAACGGCTTAGCGCCTGCGTCCCTTACTTTCCCATGAAGAAAACAACCTTACTACTAGCCCTGGTATTGATTATTTCCTTTCCTGTTTTAGCCCAGCAAGCCACTCTTAAAGGTACAGTAATTGATACTTCGGAAAAAAGAAACCTTTCCAATACAATTATTGCATTATTGAGGCCAGCCGATTCGGTGTTGGTATCTTTTACCCGTAGCAATACTGCAGGGCAATTTTCACTGCAAAAGTTACCGCCCGGTAAATTTATTGTTATGGTTACCCGCCCGGCTTATGCGGATTATTATGACCGGGTTGACCTGCCATCCGGCGCCACAATTGATTTAGGTAAGATTTCCATGACCTTAAAAAGCCAGTTGCTGGCAGAAGTGGTGGTGCAGCACAAACTGGGCGCTATTCGCATCAAGGGCGATACCACCGAGTATATGGCCGACAGCTTTAAGGTAAGTGCGGGCGCCACTGTGGAAGATCTGTTGAAAATATTACCCGGTATTCAGGTAGACAAAGACGGTAAAATAACCGCTCAGGGCGAAACGGTTCAGAAAGTACTGGTTGATGGGGAAGAATTTTTTAGCGATGACCCCACCATTGCCACCCGCGGGTTAACCGCCGATGCCGTGGAAAAAGTGCAGGCATTCGATAAAAAAAGCGACCAGGCCACCTTTACCGGCATCGATGATGGACAGAAAAGCAAAACCATCAACCTGCAGTTAAAGGAGGATAGAAAGAAAGGTTATTTTGGAAAAGTGGAAGTTGGCAGCGACTTCAATAAATACTGGAACAACACCGGGATGTTTAACGCCTTTAAGGGAAAACGCAAGTTTTCGGCCTATGGCATTATGTCGAACACGGGTAAAACGGGTTTAGACTGGAATGAAGGCATGAACTACGGGTCTGGCAGTGACATGGAAGTGAACGCCGATGATAATGGTGGCATGAGTTTCAATTTTAGCGGAGGCGATGGTGAATTTGGCAACAGTAACTACTGGGGTGAAGGCCTGCCCAAAGGATGGAATGGCGGCCTGCATTACAGTAACAAATGGAATGGCGACAAAATACACCTGAACGGAAATTACCAGTATAATAAACTGAATTCGGATGCCCAGGGCAATACCTTCAGTCAGAATATCATTGGCGATACAATTTTATATACGAATGAATTTGGCAACAGTTTCAGCACCCGCGATCGCAACCGGTTGGATGCGTTGTATGAAGTGCAACTCGATTCCTCCTCTTCTTTAAAAGTAACGGCGCAGGGTTCGCGGGGAAATACCTTCAGCCAAAGTACCAATCACCAGGAATCATTGAGCAACCTCCTGGGCAGCGATACATTAAGTGTGATCGACCGCCGCACCACCCTCGATGGTGACAATAAGAATTTCAATGCATCTCTGTTATGGCGACAGAAGTTCAAAAAAAAGGGCCGCACCATTTCGATCTCGGCTAAACAGAATTATACGGAATACGCATCCAAAGGCATTTTTGGTTCGGATAACAGGTATTATAAGCAGAATGTAGTGGACAGCATCAAAATACTGGACCAGCAAAAGCTGAGTGAAAGCAGCGCCTCCGCCATCAATGCCCGTGTTTCGTACACCGAACCTTTGAGTAAAAGATCGTTGCTGGAATTTAACTATAGCATAGATAACAACCACCGGCAATCCCACATCACTACCCTGGAAAAGGACGCTGTAACGGCGAAAGAATATGGGAAACAGATCGATTCCCTGAGCAATGATTACAGCTTTAATGTGCTCACGCAATCGGGCGGGATCAATTTTCGCTATGCCAAACCCAAAAAGATCAATTACTCGTTCGGGATGAATATTTCCAATGCCGCCTATACGCGTAAAGACATCAAAGGCGACTCCATTGCCAGTTACAGTTTTACCAATTTCTTTCCGCAGGCTAATCTAACCTGGACTTTGGGCAGCAGCGCAAGCATCCGGTTTAATTATAACGGCGCAACGCAAGCGCCTTCCATTGACCAGATACAACCCATCCGGGATATCACCAACCAGTTGAGCATCCGGGAAGGCAACCCCAATCTGGAACAGGCCTTCCGCCACAGGTTCCGACTCTCGTATGACAGTTATAAATTGATGACAGAACGCAGCATTTGGGGCAGTGTAAACTTTACCACTGTTCAACACGATTTCAGTACCAATAACTTCATAGACCTTAGTACCGGGCGCAAGATCTCACAGCCCATCAACGTGGATGGCAACTACCAGAGCAACGGTTATTTTGGTTACCAGCGAAAGGTAACAAAATGGGGGTTGCGCCTTGGCGGGCGTGGACAGTTCAACCTGAACCACAATACCAACCTGATAAATGGCCAGGCGAACGAAAACAATAGCTATTCTTATGGCGCCGGACCTAGTTTGAATTATTATAAAGAGAAGAAATTCAGTATCTGGTTATCTACCAATTTCAGCAATAATATTTCCAAAACATCGCTCAACAACGCGGTAGTTACCCGATACTGGACGCAGAACCATAATGTGGATATTTGGATATTCCTGCCCTGGAGACTGGAGCTGGGCAGCGACTGCGAGTTCAACCTGCGGCAAAAGACCAGCGTTTTTGAAAGGAATAATAACTCCATCAAATGGGATGGCCATATAGACCGGAAGTTATTTAAGAATGATGTGGCCCGCCTGCGTTTTTCTGTTCATGACATCCTGAACCAGAACATCGGGTTTAACCGGAATATCAACAGCAACTTTATTTCAGAAAGGACCTACAATACCATCAAACGGAATTTCCTGGTAACGTTCATCTGGAATTTTAGTAAGAACGGTAAACCGATGGAATGGTAAATTTAAAGGCAGAAGGCAGAAATTAAAACCGAATAAAAAATCTCAAATGAAATCACTAATATATATACTAGTGTTGTTGGGCTTCTCTTCTACACTGTTTTCTCAACAACAATTTATAACGCAGGGAAAAATTGAGTACGAACGCAAAACCAACCAGCATGCCTTTCTGGATGAGAACAGCGCCTGGGATGAAATGAAAAGAAAAGCGCTGCCCAAGTTTGTTACTTTTTATTACGACCTTACTTTTAAAGATGATAGAACTTTGTTTAAAACAGGCCGGGAGCCGGAAACAAAGCAAACGAAGAACTGGGGTATATTCGATTCGGAGAATACGATACTTACCAAATTAGATAGTAATAGTTTATTAACGCATAGAAGCTTTTATGGCGAAAATTTCCTGGTGTCTGATTCGCTGCGTCATATCGAGTGGCGCATTTCGCCGGAAATAAGAAAGATAGCCGGTTTTGATTGCCGCAAGGCGGTGGGCAAGGTGATGGATTCCATTGTGGTGATCGCATTTTATACCGATGAAATTGTAACAGGTGGCGGACCGGAATCTTTTAATGGTTTACCGGGCATGATCCTGGGCCTGGCCATTCCGCGATTGCATACCACCTGGTATGCCACCAAACTGCAGCTGGTTGAAGTGACCGATAAAGACCTGGTAGTGCCCAAAAAAGGAAAAAAATTAACCGGTAATGAATACCGCACGCAAATAAAGGACCTGATGAAAAATTGGGGCCCTGATGCCGTCAAATTTCAATATGAGTTTTTACTGTAAGCCACCAAATGTTTAAAGTTCATTAAGGTTTTATTACCAGTCGTACACTTTTTGTATACCGGGAAGGGGTTAACCCTGTAAATTTTTTGAATGCACTGGTTAAAGTATTCCGGTTTTGAAAGCCACAGATCAATGCAAGACCTTTCATGTTCAAATCGTTTGCCAGGCCTTCCTTAATAAGATTTTCACAATACTCTATCCGGAACTGGTTCAGATAATCAGTAAAACGTAAACGTTTTTCCTGATTTAAATAAGCTGACAACAGATAGGCCTGTACCTGGATATCATCGGCCAGGCTTTTTAGGGTATATCTGCAACGCAGATATGGCTTTTCTTTAAACATGAACTCTTTCAACCGTTCAGCAATGTCACTTATCTTTTCAGGACTCAAAACATGTGCATTAAAGCTTGAGGTCCTTTTTTCAGTCTCCGGTGAGAAGGTTAGGTTATGGTGTCGCATACCAGTAAGATTTAATTGATTGGTTACGCTTGTGTGTAATACCTGTAACAGGGAACTAAGCTTTCTTTGTGGGAATAGGAAATAATATTAGCGGGAATACGAAGTAAAAAGTATGCTGGTGTTTGTAGTACAATTTACCATCTCTCACCAACATCGCCTAATTTATATAGGTGATTTTTATCTGTTCACAGTTAAACGGAACCGGCTTTACAGTTAATTAAAAAAATAATCATAACATTGTATGGCGAACTGAATTAATACGTT
This sequence comes from Niastella sp., assembly GCF_045805085.1. Taxonomy (NCBI): domain Bacteria; kingdom Pseudomonadati; phylum Bacteroidota; class Chitinophagia; order Chitinophagales; family Chitinophagaceae; genus Niastella; species Niastella sp. Next base: position 22,056 of record NZ_JBJMLX010000389.1, on the reverse strand, counting down.
TAAGGCAATGGATAATTCGCTCAAAAATTGCCAGTTCAATATTTACCCACAGTGCCCTGCATTATAGAACGTACACCCTCCTTGTGAGAACAACGGGCTTTACAATCATTTCACAATAATTTGAGTAAATTCAATCAAGTGTAATCTATTGAATTATTGGTGATCTATTTTTAGTGACTCTACATTTATTGACCAAAAAACCTGACTATGAACTTCCCGAATACAGTCGTAACTAACAACCTGTTTAGTTACGACTCCATTACTGGCCAATTGGATAAAATATTCGTGCATCCTGATTTCAGGAAGTCAGCGATCCTGAAAAAGTTCCTTTCTTATATTGTTCATGAAACCCTTATTGGCAGGGCGCATTGTATAAAGGAATATACAATAGCAGTACATGTACTCGAAAAGCCAGTTAGTTTTAATCCGCAGAAAGATTGCATTGTTAGAATTCATGCCGGCAGGTTGCGGCTGGGATTGACCCATTATTATTCCGGAATGGGTTTCAACGACCAGATCGTGATCGGTATACCCAAAGGAAAGTATGTGCCTGTTTTTATGGATCGCCAACAATTGATCGATGAAAAGAGAACGCTCACTTTAACCCGGGAAAGGGAACCGGCCCTTACTGATCCTGAACCGGTGTCATTTGCTATTATGCCATTGATCTGCACCTCGGATGGCAAACTGATAAAAGCATTTAATGACAACCTTTGTTTGCAAATGTGCACCATGCTGTCGCAATTGAAGGAAGTATCAGTGATCGCTTACCAGGCCATAAAGAACCTTGCTGCCAGGTACCTCGACCTGAAAGAACTGGGCGCCATAGTTGGCTTCAACCATATAATTACCGGTGGAACTCAATATGTAAAGGACAGGATCCGCATAAACCTCCAGATCATAGACAGCCGTAATTACAAACAATTATGGTCAAGGATCTTTGAAAGTAAAGTAACTGCTACCAACCTTTTTGATATCCAGGACGAGATCTGTCAGCAAACCATCATTCAGGTACAACGCCTGGTAAACGTATATTAGGCTAATCAACACCCCCTACTCCCTTCGATTTTTATGTGTTTAATCTTGTTATGCTCATGAAAAGTTTTTTTCAGAATTTGATATATGTCTGTGCATAAATAAGGCATCGCAATTTTATAAACTGTAGTTTCACCGAACGAATTATCCCAATTAACCGCTCCCGCCGCTACCTGTAACTATCTAAACTCTTCACCGACATAACCCGAACAAACTTTTCATAATTACAGGAGGCCAAAAGTCTGCTCGCAGTCTGCTGTACTTACCATATTAAAACCTAACATCATGAGCACAAGTCAAACCTCTGCTGTTCCCAAAATGGCATCCAGTGAATCGCTCAGGCCCTTTCAGTTCCTTGTTCCGCAATCGGAACTCGAAGATCTGATACGAAGGCTTAAGGCAACGCGCTGGCCCGAAAAAGAAACTGTGACCAATTATTCACAAGGTGTACCCTTAGCAATGATGCAACAAATAGCCCGTTACTGGACTACTGATTATGACTGGCGAAAAATTGAAGCAAAGCTCAATTCCTACCCCAACTTCCTTACAGAAATTGACGGGCTCGATATTCACTTCATTCATGTTCGCTCCAAACATGACAATGCGTTACCGGTGATTATTACCCACGGATGGCCGGGCTCTGTAATAGAGCAAATGAAATTGATTGAACCATTGACCAATCCTACTGAGTATGGCGGAAACGCAGAAGACGCTTTTGACGTGGTGATCCCTTCCCTGCCCGGTCATGGATTTTCAGGTAAGCCTGCTACTCCAGGCTGGGGCCCTGAACGCATTGCCAACGCCTGGGCTGTGCTGATGGACCGCCTTGGATATAAAAAGTATGTTGCACAAGGTGGAGACTGGGGTTCCATGGTAACAGACCTGATGGCTGCACAGGGACATCCGGAACTGATGGCCATTCACAACAACATGCCTGGCGCTGTTCCGCCCGAAATAGATAAACAGCTCTGGGCCGGTACTGTGCCAGCTGGTTTATCTGCCGATGAAAAGAAGGCTTGCGAAGAACTGGTTTTCTTTTACAAACAGGTTTATTATGCTTTTATTATGGGAACTCGTCCGCAAACCCTCACAGGATTAGCTGATTCTCCCATCGGCCTCGCCACTTTCCTGCTTGATCACGATGCAAAAAGTACGGCGCTCATTAACCGTTCCTTCGAAGGAAAAACAGAAGGGATTACAAGAGATGATGTGCTCGACAACTTATCGCTTTACTGGTTCACCAACACGGGTGTTTCTGCTTCCCGGTTGTATTGGGAAAACAAGCTTGGCTTTTTTGCTCCAAAAGGTGTAAATATTCCGGCGGCAGTGAGTGTTTATCCCGACGAGTTATATCCCTGTCCACGCAGTTGGGCCGAAAAAGCTTATCCCAAACTGATGCATTACAACAAACTTGATAAAGGCGGCCACTTTGCTGCCTGGGAACAACCCAAATCATTTGTGCAGGAATTGCGCACTGCATTCAAATCGTTACGCTGACATGTAATAAAAAGAAAAAGGGACGCCGTTGCTATGCGTCCCTTTTTAAATTTATATTGTTTGTTGTTACTCTTTCACTTCTTTGGAGATCTCATCGATCAGGAGGCGGCTTTGTTCCAATACTATATGATACCTTTCCAGGATATCCAGTATAAAGGCGTCATACGACAGGTAGTTGCGTAATTGATGGCTTTGCTTCAATAATGTTTTCAGGTTGTTGTCTGATTTGTCGGCAGACGTCAGGTTATTTTCCAAAAAAGCAGCCAGCCGGTTAACTTTAAAATCGCTGAACATATTCGTAGCCCGTAAAAGCATAGGTATTTTTTCCTGGTACAGGTCAAGGATATCATTCAGGAGCTTTTTATCGGCAATCACATATAACTTTCCTGCAGATTTCATTCCCTGAAAGCGACTGTCATTTGGTTGCAGATCGGCGGTATTGTATAAGGTATTCCAATAATAGGGAATGCTATCCGAGGTTCCCTGATCAACAGCCAGCCGTTTAAAATACCGGAAGCCATTGAGTGTTTTTATATATGAGGTGGAATCATCCGATAATTCTTTGATATCACTTTGCAGGTCTTCTTTTAAGCCTAATAAAAACTCATCCTGTAAGTGACGATCCTCTCTTTTTTCAGCCCGTTCGTGCAGGTACAATGACAACGATATGGCAAATACGATGATAAATATCTCGAGGATGATCTCCGCCACTTTGTCTTTCCAGTGTTTTCTGGGATCGGTTGCCACTTTAAGAACCTTTTTGGTATGTTTAATAATTTCCTGCTCGGCCATAAGATACAGTTAGTTTTATATTCAAATATATACAAAAACGCCAGGAGCGACAAGTTCCCGGCGTGGTGTAATGTATTGATGTTTTTTGTAATTTAATGTTGTCTACGGCATTAAAAAAATATCGATCAATTGTTTATTGTCCTGCCGCCAGCGCAACCAGCCGGTAATAGAATTCGCGCACTTGTTAATATAGTTACGACAGGGTTGTCCTTCGTAGGGGTTATTATCGCTGTTATAAAAACAATCGTACTGCACTTTTACCCAGTCGCCCTTAACCTGCATGGCGCAAAACATTTCTTTACCAGCCGGAATGGAAACGGTATCAGCCAGATCGCTTGGGTCTTTTCGCACCAGGCCAATAGGTGTTCTGGTTGAATCGGAGGTGGTTTTGCGTCGGATGCCAAAAGAACTTTCAACGTATTGTTCCCAGGTTTTGAATTGATAGTCTTTTTCCCGTGGCAGCCATTTTACCTGTGAGTAGTTGATCAGCACGCGGTATGCCCTGTCGGTTTTACCGGTACAGGCAAAATGCATCAATCCATACTCGGGATCAAAAACACAGGAGCACACATTGTTCAGGCTGTCGTATTTTTCGTACATGTCTACCAGTTGAGGCTCGCCTTTTAGCAGACTATCGTCATACAGGGAGAATTTTAATGGCACTATAACCATGCCTATACCCAATGAAGAAACGTCGTTGTCGATATTGCAGCGGCCATCAAAATGAGGTATGAGGGTTGTTGTGCTGCTGTCTTTCCTAACGGGAATGATCTCTTTTTTAATAGGACCTATCTTATTTTTATTGTCGGCACAGGAAAAAAGGCTTACAGCCAGTACGGCTACGATCAGGTTTTTCATTGTTGGATGTATGTTGTTAGTCTAAGGTATTTGGCGTTTACTGGTAATGGATTGGCGTGTAAAATATAAAAAGGGTTTGTAATTCAAAAACTTGCGCGGATAATAAAAACTACTACGGAGAAGTACGATGCATCTTCCAAATCTTTCCACATACCCTTATTAGGCCCAATTATTGATTTGTCCCACATATAAACATACCTTACTTTATGAAAAGAACCTGTAGTGTTGCGGGCAACACGCTTTTTCCTATCCTTGCTATCGTATTATTACTGTCTGGCTGTAAAAGAGATCTTGATTCAGCCACCAATGAAAAAACCAAATTGGCCGCTGCAGGGTCGTATACGGTGTTCACCACCCAACGGCCAACCACAACTGATTCTGACACCCCCGTTGAATTGGGAATGAAATTCAAATCGACTGTTTCCGGAGAAATTACAAAATTCAGGTACTTTAAACCGGCCGGTGAAACGGGCACGCATACGGGTCGTTTATGGTCTGCCGGCGGCGTTTCGCTAAAGACTGCTGTTTTTACCAATGAAACAGATACCGGGTGGCAGACCGTTGTGCTGGATACTCCCTATCACATTGTGAAAGATTCAATTTATGTTATCTCAGTGAATGCAGTTACCCGTTATGCAGCCACGCCCAGTGAGCTGGGGGTTGCCATCGTAAATGGTCCTTTAAGCAACATCGCCGGTAACAACGGGGTGTATACGTATAAATCAGGAACCTTTCCGGTAAGTTCGTATAGCAATACCAATTACTACCGCGATATTGAATTTGTAGCCACCGATAACGATGCCAATGCGCCCACGGCGCCGGGTAATCTTTCCACATCAGGCATCACCAACAACAGCGTGGTGCTTGGCTGGTCTGCCAGTACCGATGATGTTGGCGTCACAGGGTATGAAATATACAAGAACGGGTCCTTGTTAACCACTGTTACCACTACTTCTTTTTCTGTTACCGGTTTAAGCCAGGGCACCGCATACAGTTTTTATGTGAAAGCAACAGATGCCTTTGGCAATCGTTCTGCATCCAGTAATGTGGTTACTATTACTACGCTGAATACAGGTGGCATTACGCATGGTATGCAGCTTACCACTTCCCTGGTAGGACCGACAGGTATTTCTATCACTTCATTCACAACCGTACCTGGCGGCACATTTACCGGCACAGCATTGAATGGCTGGGGCAGCCTGGCCCGTACCGTAGGCGCCGGCGGTGAAACAATTGATGGATTTACTTTTCCGGCAGGAACCGTGGTATTGCAGGGCGCAAACGTAAGCTCCCGGATCACGGTTAGCTCAGGCTGGCTGGTGATACGGGGTTGTAAAGGAGCCATCCTGGCCAACCATCCGCTTGGCAATGCCGGTGGAGTGGCTGCTTTGTATTGTGAACTCTCCCAGTTTAATACCGGTGGCCGCAAATGGAACATGCAGCCTGTGGCGTCCATTGTGCATCGCTGTTATTTCCCACATAGCGGGCTGGAGAATGTTTATTCAGACAATGTAACGGTTACTGAATGCTGGATAACACCCGACCCGGCTGCGGCAGGCGCAGACGATCACATCGATGGTATTCAAACCTGGGGTGGACAATATTACCTGAACTTCTCCCGTAATCATATTGAATTTAACGGCCCTTATACACCCCAGGCCGCTTTATCGGGCATGATAGGCATGTATTCAGACGGCGATCAGCTTGGTTTTGAGGGTTACGATCATGTTGCGGTAAACAACAATTATTTTATCCTGCATGGTTATGGTGTTGCGTTGCATGCACCGCTGGCTGTGCCCGTAACAAACATGACTGTTACCGGCAATCGCTGGAAATGGTCAACTGATGCGGAGGATAAAGATTATACCAATGCGGTATATCATAACCCCAGCTGGTCAATTCCCAATTATAAAGCAAACGGCAATAGCTGGTCAAACAATCGCTGGGCCGATGGTCCTTATGCGGATTCGTTCCTGTTACCTGATAATCAAACTTCGAGGTTAGAATATTAAGGTTGAATAGATCATACTACAAAGCCCCGGTACCGGCTCAGCCGGGATCGGGGCTTTTTTAGCACCTCTAAATGAGATTCTGATTATAATTTCAAAGTAAAACCAAAAGACTAACGTTAGTTATTTTCCCATCTGATGAAAAAAATATCTTTTAATTTTTCAACCAGGTCCTTTATGGTGGAGGGTTTTGCCAGAAAATGAGAAGCGCCTAACTGGCGAACTTCTTTTTGTAGCTCGGTATTATGAGAGGTACTGCAAATAATGATCGGTATAGTGGCATAACCAGGCAGCTTGCGAATTGACTCCAGGCAATGATTGCCACTTAACTTAGGCATGTTCCAGTCTATAAACAACATATCAGGGGGATTAAAAGCCGTGTTTGAAAGGGTCGCCAGCGCTTTTTCACTGTCCTGGTAATACAGCAATTCAAAGTTGTGGGGAAGGCTGTTAAGCGCTATATTAAAAATATACCCATCATCTTCATCATCATCAATGAGCAAAATTCGAGTAGGATAACTCATGAAACTATTAAATTGTAGTAAAAATACGATACGGACCATGCACGTCGGGTTAAAAATATCCAAATAGGTGGACTAATGAAATGGAAGAGACTGATTTAGTTGCCCGGGTAATTGGATATTCCAGATCCCATACATAAAACCTTGTAGTGAAAATTGTATCATATTGATTAAATGTCTAACCAACAATACAATGAAATTCAAAGTTGTTCGTTAACTTTGCGGCGATTGCTGGCCCATTATTTTATAAATAGTAATAATGGCAAACAGAACAACGAAAGAAACTGATGTAATCCTGATAGGTGCCGGAATAATGAGCGCAACGCTGGCAATGTTACTCAAACAGTTGAATCCTTCTATAAGAATTGAAATTGTAGAACGGCTGGACAGTGCAGCTGCTGAAAGTTCCGATGCATGGAATAATGCCGGTACAGGCCACTCCGCATTTTGCGAATTAAATTACACCCCTGAAAAAGAAGATGGCACGATCGACATTTCGAAGGCCATAAAAATTGCGGAATCTTTCGAGGTTTCAAAGCAATTCTGGGCTTACCTGGTAGCCAACCAGGTGATAGAGTTGCCTGATTCATTTATTAAACCTATCCCCCACATGAGCTTTGTATGGGGAGAAAAGAATGTCAGCTACCTGCGCAAGCGTTATGAAACAATGCAGACCTGTCACCTGTTCGAAGGCATGCAATATTCGGAAGATCATAACCTCATCAGGGAATGGGTACCGCTGGTGATGGAAGGAAGAAAAAGTGATGAGCAGGTGGCTGCTACCAAAATGGATCTTGGTACAGACGTAAATTTTGGTACGCTGACAAGAAATCTTTTTGCGGCCCTTGGTTCAATGGAAAATGTGAACCTTCATTTTAAACATGGCGTTACCAACCTGAAAAAGAAAAATAATAAATGGAATGTGAAAGTGCTGCATGAAGAAAATAACGACCTGCACACTTTAATTGCGCCATTTGTATTTATCGGTGCGGGCGGCGGGTCCCTTCCTTTATTATTAAAATCAAAAATACCGGAGTCAAAAGGTTTTGGCGGATTTCCTGTAAGCGGACAATGGCTACGTTGCACCAATGAGGACGTTATTGAGCAGCATGCCGCTAAAGTGTATGGAGCAGCAGCAGTAGGCTCCCCTCCTATGTCTGTTCCTCACCTGGACACCCGGTGGATAAAAGGAAAAAGGGAATTATTGTTCGGCCCTTATGCCGGGTTTACCACCAAATTTTTGAAGAGTGGTTCATGGCTTGATCTTATTAAATCTATCAAATTCAGTAATATCAAGGCAATGATCTTTGCCGGCGTGCGCAATCTACCCCTGACAAAATACCTGATTGACCAGGTACGATTAACACCTGAAGCACGCCTGGAGGCATTGCGGGAATATTATCCAAATGCGCGTAAGGAAGACTGGGAACTCGCCGTAGCCGGTTACCGGGTGCAGGTGATCAAGAAGCATGAGGAAGAAGGCGGCATCCTGGAGTTTGGGACTGAAGTTGTAAGTGCAGCCGATGGAAGTATCGCTGCCCTGCTTGGCGCATCACCAGGCGCATCGACGGCGGTTTCGATAATGATAGACCTGGTACGCAAATGCTTCCCTGAACAGGCCAACAGTACTGAATGGCAAAAAAAGCTCAAAGAAATGATCCCTTCTTATGGCAAGCCATTGGGCAAGGATGAAGCCCTCACGCAGCATGTTCGTGAATACACAGGTGAAGTGCTGGGATTACATCAACTTCATTTTTAATAATAACTAAAAGAAGCCCCCTACTTGCTTCCCCCAATGGGGAAGGTTAGTGGGGGGCCATTTTTTTACCAGGGTTGACTTGTTGGTCCAATGGTAAACTCATTTACGTTGGTATCTTCAGGTTGTTCAATGGCGAAAGCAACAACGTTAGCAATCCGATCAGGTGTAATGCCATATTTTCTGTACAACTCGGTCATACCTTGTGCAGCATTCTTATCAGTGATCGTATGTAACAATTCTGTGTTAATTGCGGCCGGATAGATAGTTGCTGTACGGATGTTAGTGCCCTCCAGCGCAGATTCCATCCGCAGCACTTCCATTAAATCACGAACTGCCCACTTGGTGGCGCCATACACCGCACCGTTTGGATAAGCTTTTAACCCGGCTACAGATGAAGTAGTAATGATATGTCCAGACTTTTGTGCGGTGAAAACCGGTAACACGGCGGCAATACCATTCAAAACTCCTTTAATATTCACATCGATCATCTGGTTCCATTCATCAGTTTTCAATGCAGAAAGTGGCGAACTGGGCATTAGTCCGGCGTTCAGGAAAATTACATCTACACCGCCGAAACTGTCTTTAGCCAGTTGAACAAGTTGTTTACTATCCTCCGGATTAACCACATCTGTAACCCGGGAAACGGCATCACCGCCATTTGCTTTGATGGCTTCAACCAATTTTGCCAGCCGGTCTTCCCGTCTTGCGCCCAATACAACTTTTGCTCCTTTTTGTGCTAACAGCCTGGCTGTAGCTTCTCCTATACCTGAAGAAGCTCCTGTTATAATGACGACTTTGTCTTTAATGTTTGACATAATAAAAAAAGTTTACTCTTATCGCTGATTTGATACCTGCCACAAAGTTATTTAGGAATGCCTTCCCGGTGGTAAAGATTATCAAATCAATGGTTAAGAATTTCAAACCTCCTGCACGCTGAGGGTTCCACACCATGCCATAAGCGTGGTATGATTTTTTAGTTATTATAACATAATCCTCCCCAGACATCTTCAATAATTAATCTGGTTTTAATCTCCGCTCTCCATTAGAAAACTACATACATAAAGTGCATTAAATAATTGGCCATCTGGCTATTAAAATTCATGTTATAACATGTTAGTGTTATGGTAAACATTGATATTATATGTTTCTGTCACCTCAGGTGGAATTTCGTTTTTCAACGTCCCCAACATTTATTGAGCCGGTTTGCCAGAAACCGCCGGGTGTTCTTTATTGAAGAACCAATTTTCGATGCAACTGATAATCATATGGAAATTACTATAGATGAAACAAATACGGTTTGTATAGTAGTGCCCCATTTAAAGCCCGGGATGAAAGAGGAGGAGGTGATGGCTGCGCAGCAACATTTGCTTGATAATATGTTGAAGTCAATGCATATAAATAAAAATATGCTATGGTATTATTCTCCGATGGCCTTGGGCTGGACCGATCACCTTGATGCGGAACTTATAATTTATGATTGCATGGATGAGCTTTCTGCTTTTAAATTTGCACCTCCCCTGCTTGTTCTGCGTGAACAAAAATTATTGCAAAAAGCCGATGTGGTTTTTACCGGCGGCCAATCTCTTTATGAAGCAAAAAAGCATCTGCACAATAATATATACCTGTTTCCCAGCAGTATTGATAAAGCACATTTCAACAGGGCCCGTTCTCCATTGCCAGAACCTGTTGATCAGGCAACGATACCGCATCCACGAATAGGTTATTATGGAGTACTGGATGAACGGCTGGATATTGACCTGCTGAAAGAACTGGCGGCTTTGCGACCCGACTGGCATTTTATCCTGGTGGGTCCGGTGGTAAAGATCGATGAGGCGGAACTTCCACGGAAAAATAACATTCATTATCTGGGGAGTAAACAATACAAAGAGCTTCCCAGTTACCTGGCCGGCTGGGATATAGCCATGATGCCTTTTGCATTAAATGAATCAACCAGATACATTAGCCCGACTAAAACACCAGAGTACCTGGCAGGTGGAAAACCGGTTATTTCAACCCCGATCAAAGACGTTATTACGCCCTATGAAGAAAATGGATTGGTGCATATAGCTGCTACGCCTGCATTGTTTATAGCAGCCGCAGAAGCTATTTTAACAAAAGCCGGATATGATAATTGGCTTACAAATGTAGACAGGTTCTTATCTGGTATTTCCTGGGATGAGACCTGGCAAAATATGGAAGCACTCATTGAAAGGGCGATAGAAAATAAACAGAAAGCTAATTCAAAAGCACATAATTATGTTTGATTATTTAATTGTAGGAGCAGGATTTGCAGGAGCGGTAATAGCAGAAAGGTTAGCCTCCTGTAGTAACAAAAAAGTGCTGGTTGTAGAAAGCAGGCATCATATTGGGGGAAATACCTATGATTATTATAATGATGACGGCATATTGGCACATAAATATGGTCCGCATATCTTTCATACGAATTCAAGGGAAGTATATGATTACCTATCCAGGTTCACTGCCTGGCGGCCATACGAACACCGGGTACTGGCAAGTGTAGATGGTATGCTGGTGCCTATTCCGATAAACCTGAATACGATCAATCAATTATACGGAATGCATTTGTCTTCGCCCGAAGTGGAAACCTTCCTGGCATCAAGGGCAGAAAAAAAAGACCGGATCATAACATCCGAAGATGTTGTAATTAGTAAAGTAGGAAAAGAGTTGTATGAAAAATTCTTTAAGGAATATACCCGCAAACAATGGGGTTTGGACCCTTCGGAACTGGATGCTTCCGTAGCAGCCCGTATTCCAACCCGTAATAATTGTGATAACCGGTACTTTACCGATAAATTTCAATCTATGCCGTTGCATGGGTATACCCGGTTATTCGAGAATATGCTGTCACACCCCAATATAAAGGTGATGCTTGGCACCGATTACAAAGACATTGAAGGAGAAATTCCTTATAAGAAAATGATCTATACAGGCCCGGTTGATTATTTTTTTGATTATTGCTATGGTAAGCTGCCTTATCGTTCCATTGAGTTCAGGTTTGAAACATTGGAAATGGAGCGCTATCAACCTACAGGCACGGTAAATTATCCTAACGAACATCCATACACAAGAGTAACCGAGTTTAAGTATCTGACTGGTCAAAAACATCCTAAAACGACTGTTGTATTTGAATATCCGAAGGCAGAAGGAGATCCCTATTATCCCGTGCCCCGGCCCGAAAATGCAGAATTGTATAAAAAATACCACTTACTGGCCGGTGCCCTGCCAAACGTATTTTTTACGGGCAGGCTGGCCACTTATAAATATTACAATATGGACCAGGTAGTAGCGCAATCATTGACGCTTTACAAAAAATTAAGTGGCGATACAAAAAATGAACGACCTATTAATGGACAGAAATTGCCTACTTATGAATCCTGAAATCTGGGGCGGTATTGAATGCACTATTAACCGGATAGGAAATACTTTTCGCGATCAGTTGCATTATTGCGGGCATTATACAAGAGACGATGATATTGACCGTATTGCGGAACTGGGCATCCGTGCATTACGATATCCTGTTCTATGGGAACGTCATCAGCCTGTGCGTAGCCAGGTAATTGACTGGTCATGGACAGCGCAGCAATTACAAAAGATTGACAGGAATAATATAACGCCCATTGTTGGCCTCATTCATCATGGAAGCGGTCCTGCCTATACGAATTTATTGAACGATAATTTTGCAGGTGGACTGGCCGAATATGCGCAACAGGTGGCCAGCCGTTTTCCCTGGCTTGAATATTTTACGCCGGTAAACGAACCGCTTACAACTGCCCGGTTTAGCGGATTGTATGGATACTGGTATCCGCACCTTACAGATGCGTACAGCTTTGCCGTAATGTTGTTGAACCAGGTAAAGGCAACAGTGTTGGCCATGCAAGCCATCAGGCGCATAAACCCGGCTGCCAAACTGGTGCAAACAGAAGACCTTACAAAAATACACAGCACAGAACTGTTAAGTTATCAGGCCGGTTTCGAAAATGAACGCCGGTGGTTAACCTATGATCTGCTATGTGGAAAAGTAACCCGTGATCATCCGTTATGGGGTTATTTTTTATCACTGGGTATTAAAGAATCCCAATTATTCTTTTTTACTGAGCACCCTTGCGTACCTGATATCATGGGAGTAAATTATTATGTTACCTCTGAACGATACCTGGATGAAGACCTGGATGCTTATCCTGTGCATACGCACGGTGGAAATGGCATTCATGAATATGCAGATGTAGAAGCAGTACGGGTAGCAAAGTCTGCCGGCATAAAAAAGCTCTTGCTCGAAGCCTGGGACAGGTTCCATTTGCCAGTAGCCATAACAGAGGTGCATTTACATTGTGATGAGATAGAACAGGGCCGGTGGTTTAAGGAGATCTGGGACAGCTGTTGTATGGTAAAGGAACGCGGAGTGGACCTCAAAGCAGTAACGGCATGGTCGTTGCTGGGAGCTTATGACTGGGTGAGCCTGTTAACAAAGCATGAGCAGGTGTATGAATGCGGTGTTTTTGATATAAGTGATAACGTATTACGGCCCAGGCTAACAGCAGCTATTATACGTTCTTTGACCAACGAGGGTCATTGTAATCATCCGTTGTTTGAGCAAAAAGGCTGGTGGCATTATAATAGCCGTTCAATTTAATACAGATCCGTTTCACAAACCATTTCAATAAATGATATGTCAGGAAATAAATTCATGTTTGCAACAGGCATCGAGAATAGTTATCCAACTATTCCGTTACCAAATGGAAAAACAAAGCGGGTAGATGAAATGGCTAAAACCGGGCATTATGCGCACTGGGAAAAAGATTTTAGTTTATTGACAGACCTGGGAATTGAGTTTTTACGGTATGGGCCTCCCTACTTCAGTACGCATACAGCGCCTGGTCAGTTTGATTGGGCGTTTGCAGATGCCACCTTTAATAAATTAAAAGTGTTGGGTATCACTCCCATTGTTGATCTGTGTCATTTTGGAGTGCCCGACTGGCTGGGCAATTTTCAAAATCCTGAATTCCCTTTTTTCTTTGCAGAATATGCACGGGCATTTGCAGTGCGATTTCCAGAACTTCAGTTGTATACACCCATCAATGAAATATTTATTGCTGCTATGTTCTCGGGTCAATATGGATGGTGGAATGAATGCCTGAAATCGGATAAGGCATTTGTTACCGCTTTAAAACATTTATGCAAGGCCAATGTGCTTGCCATGCATGCTATTTTACAGGTTCAACCTGATGCTACTTTTATCCAAAGCGAATCATCTGAATATTTTCATGCGCAAGACCCCAAAGCGGCTCCTTTGGCCCGCTTCCTGAACCAGAAAAGGTTTTTGTCACTTGATCTCACCTATGGTTATCCCTTAAATGTTACCATGTACGAGTTTTTGCTGCAAAACGGTATGACGAAAAAAGAATATAACTGGTTTATTGAAAACCAGGTAAAAGCACGTTGTGTGATGGGTAACGATTACTATGTTACCAACGAACACCTCGTTCATCCTGATGGCAGCACACAGGCTGCCGGTGAAATTTTTGGGTATTACGTAATTACTCAACAATACTATCGCAGGTACAAACTGCCCATCATGCATACTGAAACCAATATCAGAATGCCGGCCTGTAAGGAGTGGTTAACAAAACAATGGGCCAACTTACACAGATTGAAACACGATGGGGTTCCTGTTATAGGTTTTACCTGGTATAGTTTATTGCACCAGGTTGACTGGGACTCTGCCCTCCGCAATGATGCAGGAAATATAAATGAATTGGGTTTGTATGATCTGAACCGGGAAATTATGCCAGTGGGTCAGGCGTATAAGGAATTAATAATGCAATGGAAGGACATTATTTCTGAAGAAAGCTTTGGGTTGATCTTTCAACAATGGTAAGAACCATTATCAGCTATCTGATAAAAACAGTTTTTGCCCGGATTATTTCTGCAGTAAATAAATTGAAAAGATCATGAGGCGGAATGGAACTTTTATCCTTGCCTGACAAGTCAGTTCTGGGTTGTTCTGTAAAAGCCCAGGTTTCATCGCTGGTGATGTATTTTCTTTTTTCCTGAGGCGATGAATATTTTAGACGTTCGGTTAATTCAATGTAAATCATGCTTTATTACTGTAAAAAACAGGCCAGCCTAACAGAAAATTAATGATATGATAGTTATAGATTTATAAATTAACTCTTACACCCGGTCTGTTAAAATGGGTAATATGATTCACATATCAGCCACTTTTAAAGTGTGCCAATTTGCTCGCCCTGCTTATAATGAGTACCTGTTTTTGCACTAAACACTACCGGTTTTTCAAATAACATGATAATATCTGAACCACCAAAGGCAAAATAACCAAATTCATCGCCTTTCACCAGTTTTGCTTCTTCCTCTGCAGTAATGACAGCCGACGAAATATGGCCCATGCCAACAGGTATTACCGCTATAAACCCTATGGGTGATTCAATGATTATATGTGCGCGGGTGTGCGTAAACTGAAAACCAACATCATCCGTATTTTCCAAAGAACCATCCGGTTTTTTTGTTTCTGTTATCCAGGTGGTGGCCGGTACTTTTTTAACTTCTTTTATTATACCGCTTACAGGTACATGATATCGATGATAATCAGTTATGGCTAAAAAGCTGTGCGTAAATACGCCTTCCTTAAATGAATCTTTATAGGCGCTCCCATCGAGCAGCGTCTGAATAGAATAGGTACTGCCTTTCACTGTTATGGTTGAATCCCTGGTAATTTTCCACGTACCCATAAAAGTGCTGTCGGCAGGTGAAACAATAATGCTGTCATTGCATCTTTCTGCTACAGGTCTTTTTCCGGGCTTTAACTGCCGGGCCAGAAACTGGTTATAGGATAACCAGCCACTTGGCCCTTTTATATAGTCATCAATTTTATAGTCGGGATTATTGATAAAACTGTCAAGCGTTGCTGTTGATTCAATAGTATCCAGAAAGCTACCCCTGGCCTGGATAAACTCATTGATCCAGGCATTAAAGTCAGCATCTTTTTTTAAAAGATCATCTGGTGATCTATCAAGAACAAAATAGAACTTCCGTACAGAAGGCATCAATGCTTCCTCTGTTGGGATATGCGTTAGTATATTGTCGAGGTATTGATAAAACTCCGCCAAATTAATCATTCCTGGCTCGTTAGCCTGCTGTAATGAGACATTCACTGCGTTCTTCAGCCCGCTATTCGACTCCAGGAGATCCTGCAATTTTTGAACAACTGCTTGCATAGCCATATAAGTTAGTTAATGCATACCATATTACTTATTGCAATTGTTAAACCACCCGATCCTATTCCGGTTTCCTTGCATGAATGCTGCAAGCATATCTTACATGGCATAAATTTTTTTCTCAGGTTAATAAGCGGTATTAAATAAAAACAACTATGGCAGAACACGTAAATGCAAAGAAATCAGAATGTCCCACGCCCGCTGGAATTTTGGTTATTATTGGCGGAAAAGAAAATAAAGGCGAGCAACCAGGCAAGGATGGGCAGTCACAAAATGTTATTGAACTTGAAATACTGAAAGATTTCACAGGCTATATTAAAAAGAAAAAACCTGTCATTGAAATAATTACTTCTGCCAGTTCCGAAGGGGAAGAGTCATTCAAAGAATACCGTAAGCTTTTTAAACAACTGGACATAACAGAAGTTAGGCATATTCACCATAACAGACGGGAAGAGGCATTAAACGATCAGCTGATAGAACGCATTGACCAGGCTGATGCTTTTTTCTTTTCGGGTGGGGACCAGTTAAAACTGACCACGATATATGGAGGCACCCACCTGCTTACGGAATTAAAGAGTAAATATATCAGTTCCCCCATTGTTATTGGCGGCACCAGTGCAGGGGCTATGGCCCTTTCTACTCCCATGATCTATGCAGGGAATAAGGATGAGGAGCAGATCTGCGGTGAAATAAAGGTCACCACCGGTCTTGAATTTTTGAAAGACGCCTGCATAGATACGCATTTTGTACACCGTGGCCGGTTTGTACGTATGGCGCAGGTAATTGTTTCCAATCCTTCCTGCATTGGATTTGGGATAGAAGAAGACACCGCCATTGTAGTACGTAATGGGCTGGAGGCGGAAATAATAGGCAGCGGCACAGTGATTGTTATGGAGGGAAGCAATATCAGCGATACGAATTTTACCAATTTTGCCGAAGTACAGGCCGTCTCTATCCGCAATTTAACCGTGCATTTACTGGCCCGGGGCGATAAATACATTATCCCGCAAATCAATCCCCCGCATAAATAACTTTCTCAGGGTCCATAGCAGCTAAAAAGGGAGCCGGATATTTTATTCCAGCTCCCTTTCTTTTGTATATAGCATTACAATTTAAGCTACGGCTTTTTCAGTTTTTGCCATTTCAGGGATCATAAAGCTGCGGATATGTTCAACCACTGCTTTTATATTATCCGCAAAGAAAACAATCACTGAATTTTCGGTTGCATTTTTAATAACTGCTTCCACTGCCTTTAATTCATTCGAAATAATGGTGATCTTTTTCGCAGGTGCAATTTGCCGGATGCCATCACAGATCAACCGATCTATGTCGGACTGGGTTCTGCCCCGCAGATCATCATCATGCCGGATAATAAGTTCGTCAAATATGGCAGCAGCTTCCATTCCCAATGACCTGATGTCTTCATCACGGCGGTCCCCCACCCCTGTTATCACCCCTACTTTTATTGAAGCGGGCATTGATTTGATAAAGGAAGCGATCGCTTTTACTCCATGCGGATTATGCGCATAGTCAACTATTATTCTGAACGAATTAAAATCAAATACATTCATTCTTCCCGGAATGGTTTCAGGGCATGGAATAAAGGTCTTTAATGCTTCGGCAATACGGCCGGGATAGATCCTTTGTATAAAGGCCGCCAATGTTGCAGGTAATATGTTTTGAATATTGAAATCGGCGGTTCCCGAAAAAGTGATCGGTATATCTGCTGCCTTTGCCAGGGTGTATACCATTTGTCCCTGTCTGATGGTAAGATACCCGTTTTCATATACAGCTGCCAGACCGCCATTTTTTATATGTTGCTGTACCTGCATATTATCGGGATTCATAGTAAAATACGCCACATTACAATGAAGATTTTCACTCATCTTAAGCACTAACTCATCATCTGCATTCAGGATGGCATATCCATCGGCATGAACTGATTCGGGCACTACCAATTTTACCCTTGCCAGATCTTCCAGTGAATCGATGCCTTGCATCCCGAGATGATCTTCAGCAATATTGGTAACAATAGCCACATCACATTGGTCGAAGCCGAGACCAGCCCGTAAAATTCCTCCCCGTGCACACTCCAGCACAGCCATGTTCACCCCGGGGTCTTTTAACACGATCCTGGTCGATTCCGGACCGGTACAATCGCCTTTCACAATCATTTGATCCTGGATGTAGATGCCATCGGTGGTAGTATACCCCACCTTATAGCCAGCCTGTTTGGTAATATGCGCCAGCAGCCTGGTGGTAGTGGTTTTACCATTGGTGCCGGTGATGGCCATAATGGGGATGCGTCCGTTTTTTTGAGACGGGAACAGCATATCAACGATGGCCTTTGCTACCGGACGGGGTTTACCTTTTGAAGGAGACAGGTGCATCCGCAGTCCCGGCGCTGCATTCACTTCCAGCACAGCCCCGCCATTATGCGTAATGGGCGTACTTAGATCAGCCGCCATAATATCAATCCCACAAATATTCAAACCCACCAGCCGGGCTATACGTTCAAACAAAGCTATATTATCAGGATGCACCTCTTCGGTAACGTCTTCGGCAGTACCGCCGGTGCTGAGGTTGGCGGTTGTTTTCAATAATAACTTATACCCTGCTGAGAGGACACTATCGGGCGTATACCCTTTTTTTCTTATTAACCCCTGCGTTACCTCATCGATCTTTATTTGGGTTAACACCTTTTCGTGATCATTGCCTCTGTTGGGATCTGCGTTGATCCGGTCTATCAGTTCACGAATGGTATGCCTGCCATCGCCAGTGACAGCCGGTGGTGTTCGCAAGGCAGCGGCCGTATACTTATAATCTACAACCAGAATCCGGTAATCAGAGCCGGCAATGCATTTTTCACAGATCAATTCCGGGCTGTTTTGTTTAGCCAGCCTGAATGCGCTAAGCGCCTCTTTGTAATTTTTTATATTGGTGGTAATGCCATTACCCTGACAACCATCCAGGGGTTTTAAAACAACAGGATAGCCAATTTCATCGATGACCGGTAATAATTGTTCTTCTTCACTTATCACCCGGCCCTCAGGTACCGGTATATAGTTGCTATGCAATAGTTGTTTAGTAACCTGTTTATTGCAGGCAATGTCTACGGCAATATTACCAGTGGTGGAGGCAATGGTTGCCTGGATCCTTTGCTGTGCGGCGCCATAACCTAACTGAAGGAACGACTCATCGTTGAGCCGCATAACCGGGATATTTCGCCTGATGGCCTCCTGCACAATAGCATTGGTGCTGGGGCCTAACCGGTTCTTTCCTGCTATGGATTCTATGGCATCAATGTCTTCCTGGATATTATAAGGGCTTCCCTTGATGAGCGCCCCGGCTATCCGCACGGCGGCCTGCGCTGCATATTTACCAGCTTCTACATCTTCATAAGCAAACACCACCTGGTACAACCCCTTTTTACCCGCTCCGCGCGTACGCCCAAAACCTGTGTGCATCCCTGCCAGGAATTGTAATTCCAGCGCAATATGTTCTATTACATGCCCCATCCAGGTGCCATCCTGTACCCGTTTAAAAAAGCCGCCGCGTATCCCTTCCGAACAGCGATGTTCTACAAGAGAAGGCAGTAATGTTATAAGGCGTTCGTAAAATCCCGGAATACAATTGGTTGGTTGTTCTTCCAGCTCTTCCAGGTCAAGTAACATCACAATCAACTTATGTTTTCTCACCGACCAGTAGTTTGGTCCCGCCGTTGCTTTAATATCAATCACTTTCATAGTAATATTAAAGTTTAAAAAGAAACAATAAATTATTATACCATAAAAGTCACGAAAGCCAATGTGGAGCGCTGTTTCAATGGTGAAAACATTTCTACAGCTATTCAAAGATCCTGATAGTGATCTCCCCATTGACATTGCAGCAAGCCCTGTACATACCTTCTGAATTGTATGGCATTTGTATGTTACCCCAGCGATCGATGGCTATCAGCCCGCCCCTGCCATTTATTTTTTCAAGCCGTTGTATGGAATAAGCACATGCTTCAGGCAGAGTAAGCAATTTATATTCAATGAGGCAGGAAATATCATAGGCTGCCACGGCCCTGATAAAATGTTCCCCATCGCCGGTACAGGAAACGGCGCAGGTATTGTTGTTGGCATAAGTACCGCAGCCAATAATAGGGCTATCACCCACCCTGCCATATTGTTTATTGGTAAGGCCGCCGGTACTGGTAGCAGCCGCCAGGTTGCCCTCTTTATCCAGCGCAACGGCGCCTACAGTACCAAAATTCAGATCAGCCGACTGGTCCCGCTCGTTCTCCTGTTTCTTCTTCCATTGGTGGTAGCGGAGGTCGGTATAAAAATAATCAGCCGTTGCTTCCTCCATCCCCTGCTCCCGGGCAAACTCAACAGCGCCCTGTCCGCTCAGTAAAACATACCTCGTTCGTTCCATAACAGCCCTGGCCACTTGTATGGGGCTTTTAAAACCACTGAGGGCAGCCACTGCGCCGGCTGCCAGTGTGCTTCCATCCATGATGGCCGCATCGAGGGTATGTCCGCCAGCTGCATTGAAAACGGCGCCCCGGCCTGCATTGAAAAATGGACAATCTTCCAGTTCCATAACAGCCGTTTCCACCGCATCGAGGCTGCGGCCTCCATTTTGCAGGATGTGTAAACCAGCCTGCA
This sequence comes from Niastella sp., assembly GCF_045805085.1. Lineage (NCBI taxonomy): Bacteria > Pseudomonadati > Bacteroidota > Chitinophagia > Chitinophagales > Chitinophagaceae > Niastella > Niastella sp. The sequence goes on along the minus strand of NZ_JBJMLX010000389.1, from coordinate 1,680 downwards.
GGGCCTGCCGCAACGCCTTTTCATATTGTTGCACTACGCTTTGTGAAAAGCGTTCTCTATGAAGCGTGCCGGCACCGCCATGAATGGCTATGGCAAATTGTTCATTCATATAGGAACTAATTTTTTTAAAGTTATTGAAGCAGTCGTTCAATAACTAAGCCATGGTTTGCCTGTTATACATACAGTATCGTTGTTTATGATCAATATTAATATGTAAGGAATGGCTGATATAAAAGGAATTCTGGTGCCTATTGGAGGGGCCGAAGACAAAGGGATCGATTACATAAAAAGCGCTACGGAAAACTCCCGGTTCGATTTTTTTGAAACGGGTATTTTGCGACAGATCGTTAAACTCCTGGAAAAACAACAGGGTACGCCCAAGATTGAACTGATCACCACGGCTTCTTCCTTTCCTGAAAAAATGGAAGAAACCTATTGCAAGGCATTTGGAAAATTGGGGTGTGATAATATGAGCCATCTTTTTATCACCCACCGCGACCAGGTAGATACAGAAGAACATCTGGAAAGGTTAGGCGCCTGTAATTGCATCATTTTTACAGGTGGCGACCAGTTAAGACTCACCTCCATATTGGGCGGTACTGAATTCCTGGCCTGTATTAAAAGGCGGTATCTGGAAGAGCCTATTGTAGTGGCCGGCACCAGTGCAGGCGCCATGGCCATGGGTGGCACCATGATCTATGATGGCAACGCTACCCGGGCGCATCTGAAAGGAGAAATAAAATTCAGCACCGGGTTCGATTTTATTTCCAATGTGATCATAGATACGCATTTTGAAAAAAGAGGTCGCTTTAACCGGCTGGCGCAGGCAGTGGCCGTACAACCCGGTATCATTGGTTTTGGACTGGCCGAAGATACGGGCATGATCATTTCAGCCGGAAACAATATTGAAGTAATTGGCTCAGGCATCCTCACTATTTTAAATGGAAAGAACATAACGTACACGAACCTCATAGATATTACCGACCAAATGCCTATTTCGGTAGAAAATATCATTGTGCACATTCTTTCACAGGGCGAAAAATACGATCTCGCCACCAATCAGCCAATGCGGCCGGGAATGCAGTAAGTGCGGCGCCGTTTTAAAAGGGCGTTATTGGTTTAAGTGTCAATAGTCGAAAGGTTTCGCGTAATATCAATTTACAATTATCACCAGCTTCACAGAGAATGGCAAACCGGGTTTTAAGCACAGTGGACAGTGCATCTCTTATTTCTAACAGATCAAAGCGAATGGCAGCCGGACTTGTGGGGTTGTCTGCACCACTTAATTGCGCAAAAAGATCAACCGCTGCGTCGAGATCACCAGTGAGGGGGAAACGGCCGGCGTCAACATATCCTTCAGGCACACGAACATTTACCACAATTTCATATCTCGGTTCCATAGCAATAAATTGTAATAAAAACCTGCCCAGGGGGGCGGGCTTGTGTTAATTAATTGAGATCTGTTTTGGCCCTTTTTGCTTAGCCTCTTCCCTTTTAGGGATAGTTAAATTTAAGAGACCATTTTCGTAAGTAGCCATAATTCTTTCAGCGTCTACCACGTCCTTGGGAAGCTGAAAAGTCCTGGTGAAAGACTGATAGCTGAATTCCCGGCGGGTATAGCTCTCTTCCTTCTTTGTTTCTTCAAATTGTTTGGCAGAACTGATGGTAAGCTGATTGCCG
>NZ_JBJMLX010000388.1:0-6662 GCF_045805085.1 Niastella sp. | reverse complement strand
GGCGCAGGCAACCAATACGCCTTTCAGGTTCTGGAAACAGGATGCCAATGCAGAAGGCGGCACGCACAATCCGTTGATCATCTTTTATCCCAAAGGCATTAAGGATAAAGGCGGCATCCGGAATCAATACGGACATGTAGTTGACATTCTGCCCACCACATTGGAATTTGCAGGGCTTACCCTGCCCACGCAGATTAGGGGTATTAAACAGGATACCCTGCAGGGCACTTCTTTGTATTACTCACTGGATAATGCAACCGCCGCAAGCCGGCATACGGAGCAGTATTATTACATTTTTGGCTCCCGGGCTATTTATAAAGATGGCTGGAAGGCCGCTGCCGCGCATCATCCTGATTATATCGATCTGAATGTATTGCCGGGTAAAGATTCTGTGGAGCGCAATTTCGATAAGGATGTATGGGAGCTGTACAACCTGAATGAAGATTTTAACGAACGCACCGACCTGGCTAAAAAATATCCGGAGAAGTTAAAAGAGTTGCAGGGCCTTTTTGATGTAACGGCTAAAAAGTACAACATCTATCCGTTGATCGACTGGGCTGATGTGTGGAGGAGGAGGTCTCAAGTGGCGCGACAGGCTGCTGGTGGCGCAACGAATGGAGAAAATGCTGCAAAAAAATAAGATGCAGGAGGTAGGTTGACCAGTTGATCAGTTGACGAGTTGATCAGTTAGTTGATATAGTTGAAAGGGTTGACAAGTTGATAAAGGAAGAGCAAGTGAGTGGTGAGTTGTCAGTGGTGAGTGGGTTCCCGACTTTTCAGACATCTAAAAAATTCGGGAACTCACTGCTGATTGCCGATTCACGAAGTGAGGCTGGAATTTCGCGAAACCTTTCACGTTTCACGTTTGACGTTTCACGACTTGCTCTTCCTACCTCTTACTTATAAGCCGATCAGTTAATAGTAGCTGTTATTCTGCGTATACAGGTCTGGTTTGGCCTGAATTTCGGTGGCTGGAACCGGGTAAAGCACATAATCAGGGATCATTTTATTCACTTTTGTCAGCGCATCATAGGCGATCCAGGTATTGATAGCAGTAACCACGGCGCCTTCGCGTACCAGGTCGTTCCAGCGTAAGCCTTCACCGGTAAATTCACGGCGGCGTTCTTCCAGCAGGGTCAACAGGTTTACATTGGAAAGGGCGTTCACCCCCGCTCTTGTGCGTACCAGATTTACGATGGAGTCCACCTCTGCCTGCGTGCCGGCAGCCCCATTCAGGATACATTCAGCTTTCATTAATAAAATATCAGTATATCGTAATACTATAAAATTAATAGGCCAGTCAGTACCGCTGGTGCCTTTCTTTGTAATGTCAATATACTTTTTTATAAACGGGCTTTTGGTATAAGTGGTGGCCACACTAAACGCATACCGGCTATCCGTGCCACTGGTAACATTGGTTGTATACGCATTTTTTAAACTTTTGGTAATGCCAAACGTGCTGGACCCATAACCGTTGCCGTAGCTATTGGAAATGCCGAGGCTTGTCCAGTAAGCAACCGGTACCAGGTGGCTGGGAAAGCCGGCCCCATTGATACCGCTCGCATATTGTACATCAAAGATCACTTCCTTGTTATTTTCATTTGAATAAGAGAAAATGGAAGAATAATCATTCAGGAAACTGTATTGATTGCTGCCGATGATGTCATTGAAAAGCGCCAGGGCTTTATCATATTCATTACTGGCCAGGCCGGGCCCATCGATACTATAACCAGGGCCTGAGCGTGTCAGGTATACCAAACCCAGTAATCCTTTGGCGGCGTATGCAGTCGCTCTGCCAACATCCGGTCCGCTATACGAGTTGGGTAAATGGGCTGCTGCATAATTGAGATCATCTATAATGAGCGCATACACATCCTTTACGGCACTTCTTGCAACCTGGTTCACTGCCGGGGGTAACAAGGGCTTATCGATCACCGGCACCGGGCCAAACAAACGTACCAATTGAAAATAATAGAACGCGCGCAAAAAACGCACTTCTGCATTGTACCGGGTTACCAGGTCCGCATTTCCGATCACATCGCTTTTGCTGGCAAGCGCATCCAGTACATTATTGGCGTTGTAAATACCATTGAAATTATTTTTCCAGGCATTTGATATAAACCCAACAGTAGTGATATTGGGAGAGAAATTGTTGATGCCATCCCAGTCCCGGTTCCCATCTGATACGGCATTGATATTATCACTGCGCATTTCACCTAAAAACAATGCCTGTTCGGGATAACTCTTTAGCAGGGAATATACCCCGTTCACGGCTTGCAGAAAGTCGTTGTTATTGGTATAGAAATTTATGGTGGCCAGGGCTGACACCGGTTGCTGGTCGAGCTGTTTTTTGCAACTGCCTGCGGCGGCCAGTATAATTAGTGATATATAAAGCTTTCTTTTCATTGTAATGATCTTTTTTAATTAAAAGCTGAGGGTAACGCCAACTGAGGCGGTTTTGGTTAATGGCATAGCGCCGTAATCACCGGCAATCGGATAACTGGCGCTTCCGCTGGCATTGGTGTTTTGCGCTTCCGGATTTACCCCGCCTTTGTATTTGTCATGCCCGAAATAGTTTTCCAGCGAAATAAAGACCCGTGCTGCATGAATGGTTTGGTAAGCCCTGAACAGGCTTTTCAGGTTATAACCAAGTGTAATATTCTGCACGCGGATGAAGTCGGTAGAATAGATCCAGTCGGAGGTAACATAGGGAACCGTATACGTAGAACCGAATTTACCGCGGGGCGCATGGTAGTCCTGGTTTTCGGGTGTCCAGCGGTCGCGCCAGATGCCCAGCACATTACCCGTGGTGCTGCCGCTGAAATCAATGGCGCGGCCAAGGTACGAGAGCAGCGAACCTCCATGTTGTCCATAAACCAGTACGCTCAGGTCAAGATCCTTATACCGGAAATTGTTTGTCCAGCCCCAGGTGTAATCAGGCATGGGATGACCCACTACTACGCGGTCTTTTGCATTGATGATCCCATCTTCATAGGCATCGCGGTATCTGGCATCGCCGGCTGTTTCGTTCTTTAGTTTGGCGATCTTTGCATCGGCTATATCATCGGCCGATAAAATGCCCTGTACCTCCGTAACATAAAAACTAAAGGCAGGCAGGCCTTCCCTGAGCAGGTAAGGTGCATTATTGCCGCTGTAAGCAGAAGCTATTTCAATAGGCGCATGATCAGGGCCCAGCGCAGTAACTTCATTCTTGTTGAAGGCAATGTTCGCGTTCATGGTCCATTGAAAATCCCTGTATTTCAGGTTTACGGTGCTGAGGCTGAGCTCAAGCCCTTTGTTCACCACAGAGCCGATATTTTCCAGTCTTGAGCTAAAGCCGCTGGCGGAAAGCACCGGAAGGTTCAGTAACAGATCAGAATTCTTTTTATGATAGGCATCCACGGTCAGGCTTATCCGGTTTCTTAACAGGCTGATGTCTAACCCAAGATTGGCGGTGGTGGAAGTTTCCCATTTTAAAAGTGAGTTGGAAAGGGACGCTACTACCTGGCCGGTACCCGCGGTTCCGGCAAAACTATAGGCGGTGCTGCTCAGGGTTTGTATCGAATTGTAATCACCGATATTATTGTTACCGGATTTACCCCAGCTGAAGCGAAGCTTCAGCTCATTGATGGGTCTTATATTTTGAAAGAAATCTTCCCGGGAAATTCGCCAGCCAACCGAGGCAGAGGGAAAAGTACCCCAGCGGTTATCTGCCCCGAACTTCGAGGAAGCATCTCTTCTGATGGTGCCCGAAAGCAGGTATTTGTCTTTGAAATTGTACTGCAACCGGCCATACCACGACAGCAGGGTATTATTGCTTTCTGTATTGGCGCCGGTATAAGTAATGCCAGATGTTTTACTGGGGATCGCATTACTAAGCGTGGTAATGAGGTCGTTGGCGAACCCGCCTGCCGAGGCCAGGGTAACCGTTTCATAATGCACACTGTTATACGAAATACCCGCAACCGCAGCAATGGTATGCACCTTATCTATAACTGTATTATAGCTCAGGGTGTTCTCATTGAGGAAATTCCTTTTCTTCACCGCATTGTAGGAACCGGAAGAGTACAGTCCGGGGTTGGTGGTCAATGCAGTAGTGGCGCCCACCGTTACTTTGTCGGAAACATACTTTTTGGTATCAACGTCGAGACCATCATAATTGACCGTAGACCTTACTGATAAACCAGGAATGAGCTGGTATTCGGCATACACGGAACTTAACAATCGCGTAGACGTAAGCTTGTTGAGCGCAGTTTGCAGGAAGGCATAAGGACTGATAAGTTTATTACTGGCCCAGGTATAAGTGGCATTGCCATTGGCGCCGGTGTTAAGTCCAGCGTTACTTTCCACAACGGGCGTCATTTGCGCCAGCTTCATCAACTGGTTGTCTTTTCCTTCCGCCGGTGGTGAATTGTTGATAGAGTAGGAGGGCGCCAGGTTAACCCCCAGCTTGAATTTTTTCCCGGCATTGGCTTCCACATTGGCGCGTAATCCATAGTTCACAAAGTTGGAATTGATCAGCGTACCATCCTGGTTTAAATAGTTGCCCGAAATAAAATACTTCACATTATCGGTTCCGCCGCTGGCAGCTGCTTCATAATTCTGGTACCATGCTTTACGATACACTGCATCCTGCCAGTCGATATAATCAAGACCCGGATGGCCTGGTATAGTCCATCGGGGATCGGTCATGTAAGTGGTATTAATGGAGTCAGACGGGATACCAAGGATCGATGCGCGTTCAGCATTCGTTTGACTGGCTGTTCTGCCTGCGCCTGAGTTCACCCAGGCCGTATTCGCCACCTCGGTTGCCATGGCTACCCATTCATCAGGGCTTAATACATCAAGCTTTCTGGCCACCTGGCTGATGCCTGATTTGGCATTAACGGAGATCTTCATTTTGCCAGCCTGCCCTCTTTTAGTGGTGATAATTACCACGCCATTGGCAGCGCGTGATCCGTAAATAGCGCCTGCTGCAGCATCTTTCAACACCTGTATACTTTCAATATCATTGGGGTTGAGGTTATCCAGCGGGTTAAAGGAAAAACCGCCATCTCCATTCTGGCTGCTTACGTCAAGGGGAAAACCATCTATTACATACAGCGGTTCACTCCCGGCTGTAATGGAACCGGAGCCACGTACCAAAATGCTCAGGCCACTACCTGCCATGCCTGTTTGCTGCCTTACCTGTACACCCGGCATTTGTCCGATCAACGCCTGTTCTATACGATTGATCGGTTTTTCTTCGGTATTCTTTGCAGGGAGCGTAGTTACAGCGCCCGAAACTTCACTTCGTTTTTGGGTACCATAACCTACCACTACTACTTCGTTCAGGTTGCTTTGTTCAGGTAGTAATGAAATAGATAAATTGTTTTTTCCATTGGGATGTACTTCCTGCACAATATAACCAACGTGGGTTATTACCAGGGTGGTTTTGGTATCGGGCAGCGTAATGGAAAAGCTGCCATCTGCACCGGTAATTACACCCTTGTCTGTATTTTTTATGCGAATATTTACCCCGGCCAGCGGTTCTCCCTTTTCATCGGTTATTTTTCCCTGTACCGTGAATTCGTCAAAGCGGGTAGCTATATAATTATTATGAATGCCGGCTTTTTCGTTGGTTGCATAAACGCCGGTCGCTGATACTGAAATAGAAACGGCCAGCATTAGCCGGCTTGCTGTAAAGAACTGCCGGGTCAGGGCAAAGGAATGCCTGACCGGTTGTCGGAAGAAATACATAAATTTGAAATGATTAAGTTTATACACAGTACCTGTGCCAACGCCAATTGATAACAGGTGCCGAAATTTAGATCGCGGGAAATACAGCTCTGTATTTCCCTTTTTTATCAGGGAATGGCTACAAGCGGTTGGTACAACAATTCATGACAATAAGTTTTGATTTTAAAAGAATGCCAGCATGTTCCTGGCCGAACCGCTGTCAATTACTAAACCGGTAAATGGCTTGCAAGCGTATGGTGGGCGATTTGCAATAATAAACATATTTATTAAGTCCACAAAATGAGTGGACAATAATAACGGCTATCTCCACTAGGTTAATTTAAAATAACCTACTAAATTTGTAGGAAATAGCGGGTTCGTAATTACAGTATGATTGAAATAAAAGGCCTGACGAAAAATTTTTATCAAAAGAACAAAGTGGTGGCGGCTTTGTCGGATGTGTCGCTGACGGTGCCGCCTGGTAAGATCTATGGCATTATCGGTGCTTCCGGCGCCGGGAAGAGTACTTTGATCCGTTGTGTTAATTTGCTGGAGAAGCCAACCGCCGGGGAGGTGATAGTAAATGGCATAGCCCTGTCAACACTTTCACGCAGGGAGTTAACCCGGAAGCGAAGACAGATAGGAATGATCTTTCAGCATTTCAATTTATTATCGTCCCGTACCATATTTGATAATGTAGCCTTTCCTCTTGAACTTACCCGTACGCCAACAGCGCAGATCAGGGAACGGGTAAATAACTTATTGCAGTTGGTGGGGTTGGCAGATAAAGCGGCCGATTACCCAGCCAGTTTATCGGGCCGTAACAGACATTGCTGCCAACCCAAAGAATATAAAAATAGTTGAGCTGGAAGCGCCTCAGTTACCAAGATCATTAGACGATCAGCAGGTCACGATTGCCATTATCAATAACAATTTTGCCGCGC
>NZ_JBJMLX010000387.1:0-117270 GCF_045805085.1 Niastella sp. | reverse complement strand
TAAAGGGCAAGTTTTTTAGTTTTTTAGTTTGAAATATAAAGCTTTTCCTTCGTGGCTCGTAGGTGCAGGTTTGTAAGTTATTAGGTTATTGAGTTCTTATATGAAAAGAGCCCAGGATGTTAAACAACCCGGGCTCTTTTTTATATTGTATTCCGTGTTAACTCGTTAACTTTTCAACCCGTTAACTTCCTACTTTTAATTCATTCCCTTTATCAACGCTATCAACTTCTAACCTGGTCAACTCGTCAACTGATTAACTGGTTAACTTCTCATTAAGGAATCAGCACCACTATAATATCCATTACATTAGTATGCGTTGGTCCCGTAATAATATGCCCGCTAACCTGATTAAAAAAATTCCAGGAATCGTTTTGTTCTAAATACTTTTCAGGTGATAGTCCCCGTTGGGCGGTTAATTGCAGCACGCCTTTATCAACCACCGCACCCGCGGCATTGGTAGGGCCATCGGTACCATCGGTGCCCGCGCTGAGTAAAACCGGCATTTGGTTGTTATCAGGGAAAGCCTGTTGCAGGGCGATCATGGCAGCCAGGGCAAACTCCTGGTTACGCCCACCTTTACCCGCGTTTTTAATGGTAACAGTTGTTTCGCCTCCCAGTAATAAACAGGCGGGGCGTGGTCCTTCGTACCGTTGTAACTGGGCTACCAGCTCCTGCGCTTTATCCCGCGCCTCTCCTTGCAGGGAATCGGTTACAATCACCGGTGTATAGTGTAACTCCCGGGCCATGGCGGCAGCGGCTTCCAGCGCCACCCGGTTGGTGCCAATGAGGTAATTAAAACTCTTTGCAAAAATGGGATCATCCGGTTTGGGCGTTTCTGCCACCTGGTTGTTCAATCCTAATTGCAACCAACGGATGATACTCACCGGTAGTACATCCAACAACTGGTACTTGCGAACTATTTCCCAGGCATCGGTGAATGTGCTGCGATCGGCAACGGTAGGCCCGCTGGCAATGCTATCGAGCGGATCACCGATCACATCGCTTAAGATAAAACTAACCACCGTGGCGGGCCAGGCTGTGCGTAGTAATTGTCCGCCTTTAATCCCGGCCGACAAATGTTTTCGCACTGTATTCATTTCTTCAATGCTTGCTCCACATTGCAACAGCTTGCTAAAAACAACCTGCAGTTCGCTTAACAAAATGCCGGGCGGGCAATCAACCAGCAGCGCCGAAGCGCCCCCGCTTATTAAAGCGATCACCACATCTTTTTCAGTAGTATTTTTTAGCAGCCGGATCATTTCGCGACCGGCCTGAACACTGTTGTCATCCGGCACAGGATGGGCGGCTTCAATACATTGAATGGTCTTTAATGGGAATGTGTGTTCGTATTTGGTAACAATGAATCCTGCATCGATGCGGCTGCCGAGGATGATCTCCGTTTCGCGGGCCATGGCGGCGCTGGCTTTTCCGGCCCCTATAATATATACCTTGTTTATATCGGGCTGTTTAAAAAGCTGGTCGCCCAACTGCAGTTGCTGGTGCTGCCAGCGCATATGCCTGGGCAACAAATATTGCGGTTGCACTGCCCGCACCCCTGCAGTAAAAATTTTAAGCGCATCGTTACGCATATTTATGGCAATTTTAAACGGAGAGCCAATAACTTATACAAATGCTTACTGAAAGTATCGTTCTTATAAACTTGCTAATTTATAAAAAGCTCTTGGATGAAGCGTATTTATTACTATCTTTGGAAATAGTTGTTTAGCTAACTATTTTTTTATGACTAAACGAATCATTAAAAAAGTAGCTGTATTAGGCAGTGGTGTTATGGGTTCGCGCATAGCCTGTCATTTCGCAGGCGTTGGCGTACAGGTGTTGTTATTAGACATGGTGCCGAAGGAAGCTGCAGAAAGCAATAACAAAGCCGCCCGCAACAAACTGGTAAACGATGCATTGCAAGCTGCTTTAAAAAGTAACCCTTCTCCGGTTTACACAAAGGATGTGGTGAAGAAGATCACCACCGGTAATTTCACCGATAATATGTCAGCTATTACCGGGTGCGACTGGATAATAGAGGTAGTAGTAGAACGGCTTGATATTAAACAACAAATTTTTGCAGAAGTAGAAAAATTCCGCACGCCGGGCACGCTCATTACTTCCAACACCTCCGGTATTCCTATTCACCTGATGGCCGAAGGCCGGAGTGATGATTTCAAAAAACACTTCTGCGGAACGCACTTTTTCAATCCCCCCCGGTATTTACGGTTACTCGAAATAATTCCAACACCACATACGGATGCAGCCGTAGTTGATTTCCTGATGCAATATGGCGACCTGTACTTAGGTAAAACCACCGTACTGTGTAAGGATACGCCTGCATTTATTGCCAACCGCATAGGGGTGTATGGCATTATGGCCATCTTTGGCCTGGTTGATAAAATGGGATTGACCATCGACGAGATCGATGCGCTGACCGGCCCCATCATTGGCCGCCCCAAATCGGCCACTTTCAGAACCGCCGATGTAGTGGGTATTGATACCCTGGTAAAGGTTGCCAAAGGCGTGTATGATAATTGTCCCAACGATGAGCACCGGGATGCCTTTATCATTCCTGCCTGGTTGGAGAAAATGGTAACCAGCAATCAGCTGGGCGATAAAACCGGACAAGGTTTCTTTGCCAAAAAGAAAGGTGAGAAAGGCGAAAAAGAAATATTTACCCTCGATCTAAAAACATTCGAATATAAACCCCGCGCCAAAGCAAAATTTGCAACGGTTGAAGCGGCCAGGCCCATCGATGACCTTAACACAAGGTTGAAGGCGCTGTGTGCCGGAACCGATAAGGCAGGTGAATTCTATCGTCATTTTCATTACGGGCTGTTTTCGTATATCTCGCACCGTATTCCGGAGATCTCTGACGAGATCTATCGCGTGGATGACGCCATGATGGCTGGTTTTGGCTGGGAGATCGGCGCCTTTGAAAGCTGGGATGTGCTGGGTGTTGAAGGCACCATAAAGAAAATGAAGGAAGCCGGTTACACGGTTGCCCCCTGGGTGAACGAGATGCTGGCAGCCGGAATAAAAAGCTTTTATAAAGTTGAAAATGGCAAGCGGCTATATTACGATGTAGCCTCAAAATCGTATAAATCACTGCCCGGTGGCGATGCATTTATAGTGATGAAAAATTTTGAGAACCAGACCGTATGGAAAAACAGCAATTGCCGGCTCTACCATTTGGGCGATGATGTGTTAGGACTGGAATGGTACACCAAAATGGGAAGTATGGGCGGCGAGGTGATAGAAGCCATTCAAAAATCGATCTCCATTGCTGAAGAGAAATATAAAGGACTGGTTATTGCCAACGAAGGCCCCAACTTTAGTGCGGGCGCCAATGTAGGTATGATTTTTATGTTTGCAATAGAGCAGGAGTATGATGAGTTGGATATGGCTATTCGGATGTTCCAGAATACCATGATGCGGGTACGTTATTCCTCAGTTCCGGTAGTAGTGGCGCCTCATGCCCTGGCATTGGGCGGTGCTTGTGAAATGAGTTTGCATGCTGATAAAGTTTGTGCTGCCGCGGAAACCTATATTGGGTTGGTTGAATTAGGCGTTGGCCTGATCCCCGGCGGTGGCGGTACCAAAGAATTTGTGTTACGCGCTGCTGATGAAATGCACGAAGATGAACCGGATACCATTACCCTCAAGAACAGATTTCTAACCATAGCTACGGCAAAAGTAGCTACCTCAGCCGCGGAAGGATTTGAACTGGGTATTTTACGCAAAGGAAAAGACGAAATAGTATTGAACCAGGGCCGGCGCATAGCCGAAGCCAGGAAAAGCGTGATCGAACTGTTCGACAGCGGTTATGTTACCCCTGTACAACGTACCGATGTAAAAGTACTGGGCCGTTCGGCGCTTGGCGCTTTATATGCCGGCATCAATGGCATGTGGCGGGCAAACTATGCCACCGATCACGATGTAACGGTGGCCAAAAAGCTGGCGTACGTTATGTGCGGGGGCGATTTAAGCGAACCAACTTTAGTATCTGAAAAATATTTACTGGATCTTGAAAGGGAAGCCTTTCTTTCACTTTGTGGAGAGAAGAAAACCCTGGAAAGAATTCAAAGCGTTTTAAAAGGCGGAAAGCCAATCCGCAATTGATAACAATTTAGGCGTCACATGAGAAAATTAGGCGTTCCGTTCAATCGGGGCGCCTTTTTTACTAAATTGGGGTATGGGCGAAGCCGAACTTAATAGCATCACCAACCAACTCAGCATCCATTCTGTGATCTTCTTTTATGGAGATGCGGCCAGCAAGGACCTTTCCTGGCAAATAGCCAACGACATTGGCAAACACTGGAACGAACCCAAAGCCCGGATAAAGATCAATGGCGATCTGTATACGGTTCAATTTGAAATTGAAGGCATTTACGAGCCCGATCTTAACCCCGAAAAGGTTTGGTACAACGATAATCCCCGTTTTAATTTTTTTCGCATTGAAGAATTTGCCAATGGCAACATTTCCTTTGTAGATGGCATTGGCAGCAATACCGGTTATTTTAAACTGGACAATCTGTTACAAACTTCCACCACGGCTCCTCATGAATATGGGCATACCTTAGGGCTGGTTCATCCTACCCTGCTCGACATCAGGGGAAAGGGCATACCCGGCATTATGTATCCCCGGGGCACCATTGTTGACCCGGCCTTTCAATATAATCCTGAAGCCAGGGCCGGCGATAATACCAACGGCGGCACCATGAATCCCGTACACCGAAAAGTGCTGCCTAACGATATTGATGACTTAAAACTGCATAAACTCTTTTTTAATAATGGGAAAGCGGTAGTAGGTGATTTTACCAGTTTGTATCATGAAAAGCATACACAGTCAGCTTCATAATTATTTGATTTTTCCTGGTTGTCGCCGGTAATATTTAACTGGCTATCGCGACATACTTGTAACATCCGTTAAACAGGTTATCATGGCAATTCTTACCGTTGAGGATCTACATAAAAATTACGGTCCTATCCAGGCATTAAAAGGGGTTTCTTTTACCGTTCCCCAGGGATCGGTCTTTGGTATCCTGGGCCCTAACGGGAGTGGTAAAACGACCCTGCTGGGCATTATCCTGAATGTATTAAAAGCCACCTCCGGTTCATTTAAGCTTTTTGACTCGGCTCCCACGCATGTGCACCGGCAACAGATTGGCACCCTGCTGGAAACGCCCAATTTTTATCATTATCTGAACGCCGTACAGAATTTAAAAATAGCAGCTACTATAAAACAACAGGGCCTGGCAGACATTGACCGGGTGCTGGAACTGGTGAACCTGGAACAACGCAAGTTCTCGAAATTCAGCACCTATTCATTGGGGATGAAACAACGACTGGCCATTGCCAGTAGTCTGCTCGGCAACCCCGATGTGCTTATCTTTGATGAACCCACCAATGGTCTTGACCCCGTAGGCATTGCAGAAACCCGGGAATTGATCAAGAAATTACACAAGGCTGGCAAAACCATTATCATGGCCAGTCACCTGCTCGATGAGGTAGAGAAAGTTTGCACCCATGTAGCCATTCTGCAAAAAGGCACCCTGCTTACCCATGGGCATGTTGATGAAATACTTATTACCGATGAAATTGTAGAAATCGCCGCCGCCAATATGCAGCAATTACAAAGCATATTACAACAATACCCGGGCGCCAAAAAAGTGGTTGTAAACGATCTTTATGTTGAATTGACCTTTCCTCCAGGCGCCGCCTCGCTGGAAGCGTTGAACCGGTATTGTTTTGAACAGGGCGTAACGCTTCACCACCTGCGGCTTCGCAAAAAAAGCCTGGAAACCAAATTCTTTGAACTTACGCAAAACACTAAATAACATGGGGCAATTATTAGCTTTGGAATGGATGAAGCTGAAGAATTATCGCGCTTTCTGGATCCTGTTTTGCATTTACCTGGCCACCATCTTTGGCGCTAATTATATTGTATATCGCATTCAACTGATCATCTATTCTGAACGCCAGTCAAAGGGTTTTGCGACCATGGTGCTGGGCAACCCGCCTTACGCCTTTCCTACCGTTTGGCAGGCAGTGGCCCACGTGAGCAGCTGGCTGTTGTTTATTCCCGGTTTAATCATGATCCTTACCGTTACCAACGAATACAGCTTTAAAACCCACCGGCAAAATATCATCGATGGCTGGACGCGCCAGCAATTCATCACATCAAAAATATTGTTTGCAGCGGTGCTTGCTTTGATCTCAACCCTTATGGTAGCCATTACGGCCGTGATATTTGGTTTTATGTCGGGCGAGGCCAGTTTCAGCTTTGAAGGGTTCTCCTACGTTTGGTATTTCCTGTTGCAGGCAATGAGTTATATCATGGTAGCCTTGCTGATGGCGGTATTATTTAAAAGGGGCGGGCTTGCCATTGGCGTTTTCTTCGCCTATTCCACGGTGCTGGAGCAGATCGCTGTGTTGCTATTGAACAAGTATGCCAACTATGCCGGTCGGTATTTACCCTTGGAAACAACCGATATCATGGTGCCATTCCCGTATATTCAGCGGATAGTCAACAAACTTATGTTTACAGAACCCAATTATACGGCCATATTCATTGCTTCGCTTGTATACTTAGGAGCGTATCTGTTTGTTACGCTCAAAAAATTTCAGACAGACGATATGTAAAGTTATTTTTTCAGCAGATCATCAAGCGCCACTTCCAGGGTTGGAAATAAAAACTGGAAGCCGCTGCTTTTTATCTTTTCACAACTTACCCGGGCGCTCTTTAGTACTTCTATGCTTAATTCACCCAGGATCAGTTTCAATACAAACGAAGGCACATAGACAGGAATAAAAAACTTCCCTTTCATTTTTTTAGCCAGGGTCAGCATCAGGTGTTTATTGGTCACCGGTTCGGGCGCCACTATATTGTATTCACCGCGTACCCTGTCTTTTTCTATGGCATGTAAGAATAACCGGCATACATCATCGATGTGGATCCAACTGGTCACCTGCTCACCGCTGCCAAAGAAGGGAGCAATACCGGCCTTTATGGGCTTTTGAAATTCTGCCAGGGCGCCGCCTTCATTGCTCAATACAATACCCGTGCGGAAGATAACCAGACGTTTATTCATGGCGGTTACCGGTTTAATGGCATTTTCCCATTTTACACAGGTATCGCCCAGGAAGCCTGGATCGGCAGGATCGCCTTCACTAAAGAATTTTTGCGAGGGGTTTCTTTTGTTATCATCGCCATACCAGCCAATGCCACTCATGCTGATAACAGCCTGAACTTTGTTGGTATTTTGCTGCATGACTTTTACCAACACCTGTCCGCTTTGTACGCGGCTGTCAACAATTTCCTGTTTCCGTTTCTTTGACCAACGTTTATCAGCCACTCCGGCGCCGGCGAGGTTGATGATATAATCGGCTTTTTGCAATGCAGCAATATCAATGGTTTGATCGGTAGGGTTCCAGGCGGCGTAGGAAACAGCACCTGTTCCCTGTCTGGGATGACGGGTAAGAATAATTACTTCGTGTTGTTTTTCCACTAAGAATTTACTCAGGCTTTTGCCTATGGTGCCGGTACCACCAGTGATTAATATTGTTGCCATAGTACAAAGTTATATAAAAAAAATCCCCCCGATTAGTCGGGGGGACTACAACTAAAAACAACAATCGCTGTGTTAAAACATTCGATTTATACCCGGTACCCCTGTTCAATGAACCTTTACGCTCAATACAAACAGGTAGCACATTGGGCGGGACAGGATAGTAAACAACTATTATTAATCCGGTTTCTTTCCATCTAAGAACGTGTTCAGCGTGGAGATCTGTGTATTATTATTTTCGTCGGTTTTTACTTCATACTTACTGTAGAAGTTTTCTACGCTTGAAAAGGTATTATACAGTTCCAAATTGCGGCGGATGTATGCCGGCACAGTTTCAAACTCGTTGTTAGGGTCTGCTCCGTTAATGTTGAACGAAAGATTGCGCAATTTTTGAATTCGTTCCGCAGCACGGCGTTTTTGTTCTTCTGCTTCGTCTAGCATCGCCAGGTCCTCTGCAGAAATATTGCCGCCACTAACAGGGGGTTGAGAATGGTAGGCCCCAGGCACATCCGTCGCTGAAATATCATCTTTGATAACCAGATGCAGGTCATTGGAATCATCATCTTCCTGGACCGGTTTTGCACTGGTGTTTCTGACAGGTTCCTTCACAGGTAACTGTTCTGGTTTGGATTCGTTTGTTTTCGGTTCTGCATAAATATTGGAAGGCTTGGCCAAGTATCCTCCGGATGCTGCAGACACCGAAGAATTATTTTGATTTTTTTGTGCTTGTTGTTGTGTAGTAGGCACAGGGTCGGATGGTTGCGAAAGTACCCATTCGATCCTTTCGGATGCTTCATTTTTATCCACAGTATTTTTACCAACTTCCTCCTGCGTATAAAGCTCTATCGTAGGTTCGCTAACGGTAGAATCACCGTCAACCAACCGGGGCGCCAACTCAGGTTTGATATCGATCTCACCCTTCTCTCCCTGTTGTTCAACAACCGGTTGCTCCTTTTTAGGTTTTTCCGGTTGTTGGTTCAAAGAAAGCAGGATCTTCTCATCCTTCTTTGGTTCTACTTTAACCGTAGCTTTCTTGAAAGGATCTTTATGTTCAAAACCAGTGGCAATCAGGGTAATACCTATTTTATCACCCAGGGCACTATCGTAACCCATACCCAGGATCACATCTGTATCGTCACCGGCCTGGCTTAATAAATAGTTTTGAATGATCTCTACCTCATCCATGGTGAACTCATGATCACCTTCACAAGAATTGATATTGATCAGGATCCATTTAGCACCACGGATATCGTTATCGTTCAGCAATGGCGAGTTCAGCGCTTCTTCAATGCAACGAATAGCGCGGTCTTCACCGCGGCAGGCTGCACTACCAAGTATAGCCACTCCACCATTACGCATGATGGTACATACGTCGGCAAAGTCAACGTTGATCTGACCAGTGCTGTTAATTACATCTGTAATGCATTTCGCAGCGGTTGACAATACATTATCCGCTCTTGAGAACGCATCTTTCATTTTCAGATTACCGAACTGGTGACGCAGTTTGTCGTTGCTGATCACCAGCAAAGTATCAACCGACTGTTTCAGTTGCCTGATGCCATTCTCGGCCTGCGCCTGACGTTTTGGGCCTTCATATGAAAATGGGGTAGTTACAATACCTACAGTAAGAATATTTAGATCTTTACAGATCTTGGCAATAATAGGCGCGCCACCGGTACCGGTTCCACCACCCATACCTGCAGTAATAAACGCCATTTTGGTATTTACTTCCAAAATACGTTTCAGCTCTTCCAGGCTTTCTTCTGTAGCCTGACGGCCAATCTCCGGATTGGCCCCTGCTCCCAATCCCTGGGTAAGATGAGGCCCCAACTGCACTTTATTAGGTACCTGGCTTTTTGAGATAGCCTGCGCGTCGGTATTACAAATAATAAAATTTACGCCTTCGATGTTCTGGCTGTACATGTGGTTAACCGCATTGCTACCGCCTCCACCTACACCAATCACCTTGATGATGGATGATTTTTCCTTCGGTAAATCAAAATGAATCATAGCTTACTGTTTAACAGCCCCACCAGCCTACCCTCACTCGCTGCTGAGACCAGATTAAGAATAACGGGTTAGTTTAACAAATTTGCATTGTAATGGTTTACCCATTGTAATGCTGGCATTTTTCATATTCCCCGGATTTTCTTTTTCAATAGGTTGATCGTAACGCGGGCCGGAACTGTTATATCTATTAATTATAACGCGTGATCTTCTTCTTCCTTGAACAGTTCAATGATACCATCTTTGAACTTGCCCCAGAAGTCTTTAAGGCCCTTGCGGTTCCTTAATTTTTCTGTCCGGAATTCATCTTCTTCTTCAAAAGCATCTTCTTCTACCAGTTCTGTCTTGCGCAGGTTTTCGGGGATCTCCATTTTCCTGAACTGGCTTTCGAACTGCTTGCGATGATTTTCATAATCGCTGTAGCCTTTCATAATAAGACCGATACAGGTTGAATAAGTTGGGCGGGCCAGTTCTTCAATATGTCCGGCAGCCAGGTGTTCTGTTGGGTAACCGATGCGGGCATTCAAACCGGTTACATATTCTGTTAACTGGATCAGGTGTTTTAATTGTGAACCGCCACCGGTTAATACGATACCACCATTCAGCATGCGGTTATCCAGGCCAACCTGCTTTAAGTGATAGGTAACAAAATCCATGATCTCACTCATCCGCGCCTGTATAATGTTTGCCAGGTTCTTTACACTGATCTCTTTGGCGGGCATTCCACGCAAACCGGGAATAGTAATGAAGGCATTGCTGCGGGCTTCATTGGCCAGGGCGCTGCCAAACTGAACTTTCATTTGTTCAGCCTGTGTTTTCAGCACACCCAAACCGGTTTTAATATCGTTGGTAATGTTCTCACCACCGAATGGAATAACAGCAGTATGTTTTAATATTCCTTCATAGAATACAGCCAGGTCGGTTGTACCACCACCAATGTCAACGATGGCCACACCTGCTTCCAGGTCTTCTATTCCCATAACGGCTGCGGCAGATGCCAGTGGTTGCAATACCAGGTCCTTTGTTTTCAATCCACTTTTATCAACTGCACGGGTAATATTGCGGATGGCATTTTTGTCGCCGGTGATGATGTGGAAGTTAGCTCCAATTTTCACGCCACCATAGCCAATTGGGTTAGGAATATTTTGAAAATTATCAACTGTGAACTCCTGGGGGATCACATCGATGATCTGATCACCGGCAGGAATGTATGTTTTATATTGGTCATTGATCAACTGATCGATCTCACGTTGCGAAATTTCATCGTCGTTATTCTGACGCACTATATCACCACGGGTTTGCAGGCTTTTTATATGATGACCTGCAATACCAACATATACTTCAGATATTTCCAAACCGGGATTTGATGCATAACAGTTCTCAAGGGCCATAGTAATGGCCTTGATGGTTTCGTCGATATTAAGCACCTGTCCGTGTTTAACACCGTTGGAGTTGGCCCGGCCAAAGCCGAGGATCTCCAGTTTGCCGAACTCGTTCTTTCGACCGGCAATCGCGGCAATTTTTGTCGTACCGATATCCAGTCCGACGATGATGGGTTGTTGTTCATTGTACATAATATCCTGTTTTTAGTTGTTGTATAGGGAGTGCCTATAAATAATTCTTCAATCCTCGTAATTAATTGTAACCTCTTTCTTCTTATGTTCCCTTCACTCCAATTACCTGTCGTGCGTATTGTACGTTCACCTTTTGGTACACATCCATGCCTGTTTTGCTCAACACCTGCTGGTAAAACAACAGCAACCTTTTAAACTTTTTGTCGTAATCGGTACCATCTCCAAATTCAATGATATGGTTGCCTACCACGGGGATCATATCGAATGTGCGATCAGGTTGGATGTCTATCTGCGAAACCTGTGCCATCCAAAATTCGTCGTGCAACAGGTAGTTGCTGATATTAATGATATCCCGCATCATCACACTATCGTCTCCGGTTAGTTTATCTTTTTCTGATGGGAAGCCGGTCACCACGGGCAAACGGGCCGAGAACTTGTCTGACAGCGGCAGCTTTTCGCCACTGCTATCAATATAAAAGCTATTGCCCGCCACTGTAAATACCCTGGCAACGGGGACGCGTTCTTCTACACGCACCTGCAATACCCGGCTGTTATCAAAAAACAATTCTGCATCTTTCACCCACACATTACTCTTCAACTGATTCTCCATCCGGCGCAGGTCAAAATTTTTTATCGGCCGGCCCTTGATGCCACCCTGGTTTGCCAGCAAGGTGGCGATGTCTTTTTTATCGAGGAACCATTCATCGGCTTTGCCACTGATGCGGATCTCCTGTCCTTTACAGGTTTTATTGCTCTGCGCTTTCATGGCCGCCACCAGCAATACCATAGTACCGGCTGCTATACACAGCCAGAAGATTGCCAGTAAGGGTTTCCTGATGGAGCGCTTCTTTTTCACTTTTGTTTATTATTTCGTTTCAATGATCTGCTTAATGGGTTGCACCAGTGTATCGATATCGCCGGCGCCCGCAGTTATCAATAACCAACCGTCCCCGGTTTTGGTTGATGAACCGCCCGAATTCTCTTTCACCCACTGCAACAACTGCTCTTTGTTCAACACCTGTTTATGATCATTTTGCATTTTGTCTAATATCATATTGCTGGTTACACCTGGTATTGGTAATTCTCTTGCCGGGTAAATGGGCAACAGCACTACTTCATCGGCCATATCCAGCACTTCGGCAAACTCGGCGGCCAGGTCTCTTGTCCGGGTGAACAAATGTGGTTGAAACAACACCGTACATTTCATGTTCCCAAACAATCCCTTTGCGCCGGTTATCAATGCCCGTAATTCCTCAGGGTGATGGGCATAATCGTCTACAAATGTTACGTTCCGGTCTTTGATCACATATTCGAATCTGCGTCTTACTCCCCGGAATGCTTCCACAGCCGCTTTGATCTTTTCATCCGCTATTCCTAAACGGTGGGCAATGGCTATAGCCGCTATCACATTCTCTATGTTGTGTAACCCGCCCATGTTCAACACCACGTTTGTCAGCTTCCAGTCTTTTACCTGCACATCAAATACATAAGTACCGTGTTGCATTTGAATGTTACAGGCATATATATCGGCTTGTGTATTGTTCAAATGATAGGTAAGCTGGTTCGGGGCTTTCAGGTCCTTCCCTCTTGGCAAACCATATTTACTGATGAGCACACCACCTGGTTTTATTTTACCGGCAAATTCAATGAACGCTTCTTCCATGGCGGCCGTAGTGCCGTAAATGTCCAGGTGATCGGGGTCCATGGCGCTGATAACAGCCACATCGGGTGTTAACCGTAAAAAGCTGCGATCATACTCATCGGCTTCCACCACACAGGTATCGCGTTCATTACTCCAGTAGTTGCTGTTGTAATTCACGGCGATGCCACCTAAAAATGCATTGCAACCATATTCGCTGTGCCGCAGGATATGCGCCACCATGGTAGTGATGGTTGTTTTGCCATGCGTGCCTGCCACACAGATATTAAAAGAACTTCTTGTTATAGCGCCCAGCACTTCACTTCGCTTTAACAGCGGATAGTTGTTTTGCTGGTAATACATAAATTCGGTATGCCCCTTTGGTATTGCCGGTGTATACACTACTAATTGTGCATCTTTTTGCGCCAGCTCCAGGTTATCGTCATAATGCACCGGAATGCCTTCACTCACCAGCTGCTTTGTAAGCGGGGTCTCCGTTTTATCGTACCCACTTACTTCTTTACCATGAAATTTGAAATAGCGGGCTAATGCGCTCATTCCTATTCCACCGATGCCTAGGAAGTAAACTTTATTTATGTCTTTTATATCAACCATGTTATAATCGTGAAACGTGAATTCGGCAATCGTGAATCGGCAATCCGCGACGCGGCAAAAGCAAAATCTGAACTGAAAGTTATTTTCTTATTACACAATCCCATTATCAACTCTATCAACTTCTTCCTGGTCAACTGGTCAACTTGTTAACTGGTCAACCGTATCAACCTTAAGATCTCCTGAGCAACTACCTCATCTGCATTTGTAACAGCCAACTCACCTATATTTTCTCTCAGCATTTGTTGCTGATCTTCATCTTTTGCTAACGCGATCACCATCGGCACCAGTTTTTCCTTTGCTTCACTGTCCTTTATCATCAGACCGGCCTGTTTGTTAACCAGGTTTTGCGCATTGGCGGTTTGATGGTCTTCTGCTGCAAACGGAAACGGCACAAATATCACCGGCTTTTTGGCCACACATAATTCCGCTACCGACATGGCGCCTGCTCTTGATACCACTATATCCGCGGCGGCATAGGCATATTCCATTTGGGTAATAAAACTATTGGCCCAGATGTTTTTGTTTTCTACCGCAATGGCACTGGCTTTTTCGGCATACGGTTTTCCGGTTTGCCATATCAGCTGCACATTGTTTTGTACGAAGGCTGAAATGCCGGCATCTATCGCTTCATTAATGCCTTTGGCGCCCAAACTGCCACCCGTAACAAGAACAGTTTTCTTCGCCGGTTCCAACCCAAAGAACTGGATCCCCTCGCTGCGGCTGATGATGTTGTTTACAATGTTCTGCCGTACCGGGTTACCCGTTATCATGATCTTTGCTGCCGGAAAGAACTTTCCCATTCCATCGGTAGCCACAAATATCTTACTGGCGTTTTTACCCAGCAAAATGTTCGATTTACCGGCGAAGGAGTTGGCTTCATGAATAAAGGTGGCAATTCCCTGTGCCTGCGCATACCGCAATACCGGGAAACTTGAATAGCCACCCACGCCAATCACGGCATCGGGTTGAAACGTTTTGATGATGCTTCGTACCTGCCAGAAACTTTTTATCAGTTTATATGGCAGTCCGATATTTTTAATCAAAGAACTTCTGTTAAAACCGGCTATATCCAGCCCCTTTATCGCATACCCCGCCTGCGGCACTTTTTCCATTTCCATTTTTCCTTTGGCGCCAACAAACAAGATGTCGATGCCGGGTTGCAGTTTACGCAATGCATGTGCTATTGCCACTGCTGGAAAAATGTGTCCGCCCGTTCCGCCGCCTGCTATAATAACCCGGCCCCCCCTGGCCCCCCCGGTGGGGGGGAAATGTGAACCAACTGATTGTTTTTGTACTTCGCTCATTACACAATTTATTTTTTAGGCTCACTTTCTTTCGCAAAATCACTCATTGCTACATCCGTTAGAGGTTTCAATGCCGCTAACTTCGCCGCTTTCTCTTCAGTTGTTTCTACCTTCTCTTTTTTCTTTGTTGCTTTCGGCTTTTTGACTACCTCTGGCGCTTCTTCTTCCACTTCTGCCTCTTCTGCAATATCATTCTTCTGCTTTTTGGTAGAAGGTGTCCCTTTTCCTCCCCCACCGGGGGAGTTAGAGGGGGCCTCCAGTTGTTCCGCATTGCGGGCCACACTCAAAATGATGCCGATGGCCAAACAGGTGAACAGAAATGAGCTTCCGCCCATACTTACCAGCGGTAAGGTTACCCCGGTTACGGGGAACAGGTTCACGGTCACTGCCATATTGATCAGCGCCTGGATAACCAGCGTGAAGCTTAACCCCAACGCCAGAAATGCCCCAAAAGCATAAGGGCATTTTTTAAATATTTTTATACTCCTTAACAGGAATAGCAGGTAAATAAATATCAGAAAACCGCCTCCCGCCAGTCCATACTCTTCAATGATGATGGCAAAAATGAAATCCGAATACGGATGCGGTAAAAAGTTCCGCGTCTGGCTATTGCCGGGGCCCAGTCCCAGCAGTCCGCCTTTTGCAATGGCGATCTTCGACTGGTTTATCTGGTAGTTTTCATCTTTGTCAACCTGTTTGCTATCATAGATAAAGTTCTGCACGCGGCTGATCCAGGTGGGCACACGGGCAATGTGTAAAAAGAAGGGCAGCTCTGAGCATTTCTCTTCTTTTTTGTCGTAGAACCCAACGGCCAGCAATACCAGAAAAGCAACCGGTATCAAGGCCACGCCAATGGTCATCAACAGGTGTTTGGTGCTTACGCGGCCTATAAATAACAGCAACATGCTGGTAGCGCCTGTCAGCAATGCAGTAGACAGGTTGGCGGGCGCAATCAACACACAAACGATGCCCACCGGTATAATCACCGGAATGTATCCTTTTTTGAAATCCTTGATCACTTCCTGCTTCTTGCTCAGCAGCCGGCTCAGGAACATGAACAGCGCCAGCTTGGCCAGGTCGGAAGTCTGAAAGGTTAAATTGATGATAGGTAACCGTATCCAACGGCTACCTTCATTGAGTTTCAACCCAAAAAATAATGTATATACTAATAATGGTATAGACACCATGAATAATATACGCGCTACCCTGCTCCACAGTGTATAATTCACCCGGTGCGAAAAATAAATGATGCCCAGGCCAATGGCGGTAAACATTACCTGTTTAAACAGGTATACTTCCGTGCCACGGTTATACTTGTATGCCAGCAAGCCGGTAGAACTGTATACGGCCAGCATAGATACCAGGGCCAATACTACCACTATTGCCCAGATCACTTTGTCTCCCCTGGTCTTGCTTAGCAAGCCGCCTCTACCGTTAGGCAGATTAGCTCCTTTTAACGATATGTCATTTGCGCCCGTCATTATCTATATAATAGAAATGTCTTTTCCAGTGTACTTACTACTTACTACTCACCCCTCTCCTTCATTACTTGCAATTCATAATTCGCGAACTGCCTGTTTGAACTGATCGCCCCGATCTTCATAGTTCTTGAACAGGTCGAAGCTGGCGCAGGCCGGACTCAACAACACGGTATCACCGGGACTGGCAAAATGAAATGCCGCTTTTACTGCTTCGTCTGCACTGTTGGTGTTCACCAACAACTGTACATCGTTTTTAAATGCTTCGTGTATTTTGCGATTATCAGTTCCCAGACAAACGATCGCTTTTACTTTTTCGCGAACGAGTTCTAACAGAATTGAATAATCATTTCCTTTATCTACACCACCCAGTATAAGAATAGTAGGGCGTTCCATGCTTTCCAATGCAAACCAGGTGCTGTTCACATTGGTGGCTTTGCTGTCGTTGATAAATTCAACACCACGCACTGTTGACACCGGCTCCATTCTGTGCGCCAGCGACTCGAATGTTTGAACGGCTACGCGGATCTTCTCCTTCCGGATCCCCATCGTTACACCACCTAATGCTGCTGCCATTGTATTATTCTGGTTGTGTTTGCCCTTTAAAGTAAAATCGCTCACATTCATCTGCATCTTCTCGTCGTCAACTGTAACAGTCATCTGTCCGTTCCTGATAAAGCCGCCCTGGGGTAATTCTTTACTCATACTGAATGGTAATGGGTTAGATTTGATGGAATATTTCTCTAAGTATTGCATGGTCACCTGATCGTCGGCACAGTAAATGAAATAGTCCTGCGCTGTTTGGTTCTCCGCAATCCTGAACTTACTGTGTATATAATTCTCGAACCGGTAATCATAGCGATCCAAATGATCTTCCGAGATATTGGTGAGTATAGCTACATCCGGTCTGAACGTTTGGATATCATCTAACTGAAAGCTGCTGATCTCCGCCACATATAATGGCTTGGGATCTTCTGCTACCTGTTTCGCAAATGAATACCCGATGTTCCCTACGAGCGCACAATCCAAACCTGCTGTTTTGCAAATGTGGTACATCAGCGACGTCGTAGTAGTTTTTCCGTTACTACCGGTAATGCCAATGATCTTACTGTTGCCTTTGTAGCGATATGCAAATTCAATTTCACTGATAACCGGTATTCCTTTTTTCCTGATCTTCTTTACCAACTCATTCTTTTCAGGAATGCCCGGACTCTTCATCACTTCATCTGCATTCAGGATCTTTTCCTCGGTATGTTGATTTGCTTCCCACTCTATTTCATACTTATTCAGCTCATCCTGGTACTTCTCTTTAACTGGTCCACCGTCTGATACAAATACATCATACCCTTGCTTCCTGCCAAGGATGGCAGTGCCTACGCCGCTTTCGCCGGCCCCAAGTATAACCAAACGCTTACTCATTGTAATTACTAACTCCATTACTCCCGATTGCATCGGGAAGCTTTATTATTAATCAGGGATAAACCGGATTAAAGGGGGTTCTTCGTTAGTTTGAATCTTTACTGCTCTACCACACTCTACCTACTACTATGATTGGTTTTCCTTATGTGGAAATTCAGAGTGGTGGTTTTTCAGCAATACACTTTATGTTTTTTAAGGTACCGGCTAACCGATCACGCTCTTTTTATTATCTTACTTTTAAAGTCACTATTGCGAACACAATGCACAGAATGGTTACAATCCAGAACCTTGTTACGATCTTCGACTCATGATACCCCAGTTTTTGATAGTGGTGATGTAGCGGGCTCATCAGGAAGATCCGTTTGCCCTCACCATATTTCCGTTTTGTGTATTTGAAATAGGAAACCTGCAAACTTACGCTCAACACTTCCACCAGGAACACGCCGCAAAAAATGGGTATCAACAATTCTTTCCGCACAATGATGGCCAGCGCTGCAATGATACCGCCTAATGTTAAGCTACCAGTGTCACCCATAAACACCTGCGCGGGATAGGCATTATACCACAGGAACCCTACGCAAGCCCCAATCAACGCACCAATGAATATACTCAGCTCACCCAGGTTGGGGATATACATTATGTTCAGATATTCTGCAAACCTGATGTTCCCACTGGCATACGCAAAGATGCCCAAACACGCCCCGATGATGGCGCTCGTCCCTGTCGCCAACCCATCGATCCCATCTGTTATATTGGCGCCGTTCGATACAGCGGTTACAATAAAGATCACAACGATCACATACAATACCCATGTTAATGAGCGTAACCCGGCTGGTAACAACTTTGAATAGTTGAACTCGTGTGTTTTTACAAACGGAATGGTGGTAATGGGTTCATTCGCTTCCACAAATACTCTCTCCCGGTTATCGATGGGCACCCGGTGGATCTTCACCGTACTTGTATCGGCGGGTAAATTATCACCGGTGAACTCGCGCCATGCTTTTGTATTGTTATTAAACAACAGCGTCATGGCTACTACAAAACCCAGCACTACCTGACCAAGGATCTTAAACCAACCGGCCAACCCGTCTTTATCGCCTTTTTTATATGCTATACCTTGTTGCTGCGCCAGCTTTTTGGCGCGCAGTTTCAGGTAATCATCTATAAATCCTATCAGGCCCAACCATAAGGTTGCAAAAAGCATGAGCCGGATATATGCTTTACTCAGATCGGCCAGTAACAGGGTGGGTACCAGAATGGCGGTGATGATGATGAAACCACCCATTGTTGGCGTTCCCTTTTTTTGTTGCTCACCCGCCAGCCCCAGATCGCGCACTGTTTCGCCCACCTGCTTTTTACGCAGGTAGTTGATGAACTTTTTTCCAAACACCGCTGATATCACCAGCGAGAAAATAACCGCCAGTAATACCCGGGATGTAATGAACTGGAACAGTGCATTTCCCGGTATCTTAACCCCCAATTCCTTTAACCAATTAATTAAATGGTACAGCATATTGGTATTTTTAGGTGAACGCTTTCGTCCTCGCTATTTTTCATACAGCTCAAACATTTCCCGCATCACCTGCTTATCGTCGAAAGGATGTTTTACTCCTTTTATCTCCTGGTATTTTTCGTGGCCCTTGCCTGCTATCAACACTATATCACCTGGTTTTGCCATGCTCACCGCCAGTTTAATGGCTTCCTTGCGATCAACCACTGATACATATTTTCTTTTTGCTGCGGTGTTCAACCCGGTTTCCATATCAGCCAGGATCTGCATCGGATCTTCGCTGCGTGGGTTATCACTGGTGAACACTACTTTATCGCTGTGTTCGCAGGTCACTTCTGCCATCACCGGCCGTTTGGTTTTGTCGCGATCGCCACCACATCCTACTACCGTGATGATCTGCTCGTTCCCTTCGCGCAATTTTTTTATTGTTTGCAACACATTCAGCAATGCATCGGGGGTGTGGGCATAATCTACAATCCCGATTATATGCTGATTGGGCGAAATGATATAGTCAAAGCGGCCTTCTGCCCCGGTGATCTCACTCAAACACCGCAATACTTCCTGTTTATCTTCACCCAAACAAACGGCGGCGCCGTATACTGCCAGCAGGTTGTAGGCATTGAACTCACCTATGAGGCGGAAATGTACTTCCTGCTCGTTAATGGTCATTACCAAACCGGTGAGCCTGTTCTCCAGAATTTTTCCTTTGAACTCGGCCATCGTGCGCAAACTGTACAGGTATTTGTGCGCATGGGTGTTTTGCAGCATCACCTGACCGCGTTTATCGTCGGCATTTGAGATCGCAAATGCGTCGGAAGGCAGCAAGTCGAAGAACGATTTCTTTACCCGGATGTATTCATCAAATGTTTTATGATAATCCAGGTGATCGTGGGTGATGTTACTGAACAAACCGCCTGCATACTTTAACCCGGAAATGCGATGCTGATGAATGGCGTGCGAGCTGGTTTCCATGAATACATGGGAGCAGCCGCTGTTCACCATTTGTTGCAGCAATGCATTCAGCGAGATGGCATCCGGCGTGGTATGGGTGGCTGGCACCACTTCATTCCCTATATGGTTTTGAACCGTGCTTAACAATCCACACTTATACCCCAATGATGTAAAGAGCTTGAATAATAAGGTAGCAATGGTGGTTTTACCGTTGGTGCCGGTTACGCCTACGAGCTGGATCTTTTCGGATGGCTGCCCGTAAAAGTTATGCGCCATATAACCGGCTGCCGCCCCACTGTTCTCTACCTGCACATAGGTTACCCCCTCTTTCAATTCAGCCGGCATGGTTTCGCAGATAATACCTGTTGCACCCTGCATTATCACCTGATCGATATACTGATGACCATCTGTTGCGGATCCCTTCACTGCAATAAAGATCGATCCCTCGCTTACCTTTCGTGAATCCAGCTGCAGGTCACGCACGGGTATACCGGTGTTACCCTGTACCGAGCGAATGCTTACTTTATATAATATATCCTGCAGTGTCACGTTATCGATTTTATTAATTCAATTCCAGCATTACTGTTTGATGACTGTTTACATAGGTCCCCGGCTCTATACTTTGACTTATTACTTTTCCCCGGCCATGGAACGCTACTTTCAATTTTCTGTTCTCCAACAGGAACAGGGCATCTTTTAAACCCATTCCCTTCATATCGGGCATTATATTATTGGTCACCGTTCTTTTGTTCAACACCGATTGATCGTTCGCCACTGCCAGCCGTGACCATTCATCTGCTTTTGCCGAATCGCGATATTTCATCTTCAGCTTTTCCATCACCGCTTTTATATCTTCTGTTGCACCGGCGTATTGATAATTGCTGCTGTCTTTTTTCAATGCTATCTGTCTTATGTTCTGGTCTGCATGTTGTGCATACAATTTATCAGCGATCTCTTTAAATACCGGTCCGGCTATTTTAGCGCCATAATAAACCGGTGCATGTGGTTTGTTCCTAATCACTACAATACAACTGTATTGCGGATTGTTGGCCGGAAAATAACCTGCGAACGATGACTGATAAATTTTATCGGCGTATCCGTTGGGACCGTTGGCCATTAAAGCGGTTCCGGTTTTGCAGGCTGCTTTATAAGGCGCACCTCTCATCAATTCGGCGGCGGTACCATCAGTACAAACACCTTCCAGGCATTCTTTTAAGAGCTTTAATGTTTTGTTGCTGCAAATAGCTTCCTCCAACACTTCCGGCTGATTTTCCTTCACCTTCGCCCCATTTTCCAATACTGCATTTACCAGGTAAGGCTTCATCATTTTGCCATCATTCGCTACTGCATTATATAACATCAATGTTTGCAATGGGCTCACCAGCACTTCGTACCCAAAACTCATCCATGGTAACGATGTCGAGCTCCATGTTTTTGATTTGGGCGTTTTTACTACAGGTCTTGATTCACCCATCAGGTCAATACCTGTTTGTTGATCGAATCGCAGTTTCTTAATGTGATTTACAAACCGGGTCGGATTTTTTCCGTAGTAGGTCATTGCCAGTTTCGCCATGCCCACATTCGAGCTCAGTTCAAATGCGTGTTTTACGGTGGCGTCTGTTCCATGATCTTCTGTATCGTATACCGTTCTTCCGTTCACATTCCAGCTTCCGCCTTCGAGATCGATGTGTTGCTGCAAAGTTATTAATTGATCTTCGAGCAGCGACAACATGGTTGCCAGTTTAAATGTTGAACCTGGCTCCGATGCCTGAATGGCGTAATTAAAGTTTTCCCAATAACTGCCATCGTCTCTCCGGCTCAGGTTAGCAATCGCCTTTATTTTTCCGGTTGCCACTTCCATTACTACACAAGTGCCATATTCACATTCATTTGCAACCAGTACATTCTCTAAAGCATTTTCCGCAATGTCCTGAATGTTTACATCCAGGGTGGTGATGATATCTTTTCCGTTCTGTGGTTCAATTTCCGAGCCATCTACGGGAGCAAATACGCCGGCGGCAATTTTTCTCATCAAACGTTTTCCACTTTCACCGCGCAGTTGATCGTCGTATGTTTTTTCCAAACCCACATTCATACTACGCATTACGCCGCCACTATCCATGTATTCGCGTGATAACCCGATGGTTCTGTTTGCCAGCAGGCCAAACGGGTTCAATCTTTTATCTTTTACATCCGCAATGAAACCGCTTTTGTTTTTTCCTTCGCGCACTAATGGCAAACTACGTAACTGTTTATATTCCTGAAATGTCAGATTCTTTTTTAACAAATAATACCGGTTCTTCCTCTGGTAACCGGTTTTTAATTCACGACGCCAGCTCGCTTTGCTTTTTTCTGGAAACAGCTGTGACAGTCCGTATGACAGTGAATCCAGATTATCTTCGAACCGTTTTCCATTTTTATCACGCAACCCTTCTGCTGCAAAGTCAATATAGATATCGAAATATGGTGTAGAGGTACTAAGCATGCGGCCGTCTTCACTGTAAATGGTACCGCGTTGTGCATCTATCTCTACAAATTTCTGTTGTTGTTCTTTTGCCTGTTCACGCCAGTACGCCCCTTGCACCTGCTGAATGTACACTGCGCGGCCCAGTATTAACAAACTGAATACCACGATGCCCAGAAAGGCCACGTACACCCGCCATAATATGTCCTTTTTAACTTCCAATTTTATTCTTCATTTTTCATTCTCTCCTGTCGAATCAACCAACATGGCTGGTGGCACTCTCAACTCTTTCAACCCCAATGGTTCTACAGCCTTCGCCATTTCACTTTGTTTGCTGCGGAACATCACCTGGCCTTTCAAATAATTGTATTCGTATTGGAATTCCTTCAGTTCATGGTTCACTTTGTTGATGTTGCGTACGGTGTTATCGGCATAGTGCCCGTTCGCGATGTACACAATGGCCAGCACTGCCAGGAAGAGGAAGTAAGGCAAATTCTTCACTATCCACCTGTACCCAAACAACCGTTTCCGTTGTCTTCTTCTACGTGATATTTCTTTTTCTTCACTCATTTTTTAATCAAATAGCGGTCAGACAGGTGCTATCCGTCTAACCGCTAATGAAAGCTTAATTCACGAGGCGTAATTAAAATAATTGCAATTTCTAATACCCTTTATAATGAGAACAAGAACTCTGTCGGTGAGTGGTGAATGGTCAATGGTGATTGTTTTAATGCACCAAGACCTACACCAGTTGAATTTCCAATGCCTACATTCCTTCTACTTCTTCTTCAATTCCGATCTTCCTTTTTAACTTGTTAACTTGTCAACACTATCAACTATTCTCCTTCCTCTACCTTCTCAGCTACCCTTAATCTGGCACTCCGTGCTCTGGGGTTTCTCTTCATTTCTGCATCAGTAGGAACGATTGGCTTTTTTGTTACTGCTTTGAGTGGTGGTGTGGTTGTTGCCCGGCCAAACGCATCGGTTTCCACCTCTTCATCTTCAAAATTCCCTTTGCGAAAGAAGTTCTTTACTATCCGGTCTTCCAGTGAGTGAAACGTTATAATTGCTACACGTCCGGCGGGTTTTAAAAGGGGGGGAACCTGTTGCAGCATGTCTTTCAACGCGCCTAGTTCATCATTCACTTCAATGCGCAAAGCCTGAAATACCTGGGCAAAGTACTTATTAGGATTTCCTTTTACTACGGAATGAAGCGCCTGCTTAAAGTTAGAGATGGTTTTAAGCGAAACGGTTTTTCGAACCTGAACAATGGTTTTGGCCAGTGTTTTTGAATTGGTGACCTCGCCATACTGTTCAAACAATTTGTGCAATTGCTGTTCGGTGTAGGTGTTCACCACTTCAAAAGCGGTGCGTTCCTGGCGTTGGTCCATTCGCATATCCAGGTCGCCTTCAAACCGGGTGCTGAACCCGCGGTCGGCAGTATCGAACTGGTGGCTGCTAACCCCCAGATCTGCCAGAATGCCATCTACCTGGGTAATTTTGTGCAGCCGGCAAAAACGCTGCAAATGCCTGAAATTGTGTGGAACGAAAATGACACGATCATCAGCTGGCACATTTTTCCGGGCATCTGCATCCTGGTCAAAAACAACCATTCGCCCATCGGCATTGAGTTGTTTGAGAATCTCCAGTGAATGTCCGCCACCACCAAAGGTACAATCAACATATACCCCATTGGGGCGAATGCTTAAACCGTCGATCACCTCCTGCAATAAAACCGGTACATGGTAAACAGGCTCACTCATAAATTACATTTGTGTATTTTGACCACCCATTACCCGCTCTGCCAGATCGCTGTACTTTTCCGGTGTAAAAGACTCAAAGAACTGTTGGTACTTACCTTTATCCCAGATTTCAATTTTGTTTATAACAGAAACCAGTACTATATCTTTCTCGAGCCCTGCGTGGGCTTTTAAATTGGGCGGCACTAACATTCTTCCTGCTGAATCCAGATCGCACAGTGAAGCGCCCATTGTGAAATATCTTAAGAACTCTCTATTTTCGGCTTTGTATTCGCTAACTTTACTCAGTTCGGCCAGTATGGGATCCCAGTTTTTTTTGGGATATAAAGTCAAACATTTTTCAAAACCACGAGCTATGACAAATTGGTCTCCTGCATCCTCCGGCATTTGCTTTTTAATGCCTGCCGGTAGGAGAAAACGCCCTTTTGCGTCGAGGGTTGCTTCGTATTCTCCGAGAAATTGTATCATTTACAATGAGTTGCACCTTTTTGTCTAATACCTACACAAAATAACACTTTTTCCCACTTTCTTACCCAGATTGTGAAAAATTATTTTTTCCACAAGGAATTTTATTTGTATACAGATGAACACCAGTGATTTCTGGGGGTTTTCACCTATTCTCCCGCTAAAAACATGTGCATAAGCATGTGGATACGTGTGCATAACTGTGCATAAGCTGTGAATTTGCTGGGAAAGTGTGATTTCGGTGCTATTTTTGGTCCGGGAAGGCCACAAACGAACCGTAAGTAGCCTAAAAATGACCGGTAATGGCTTCCAAATGGCTGTCTATGGCGGTGGGAAAAAGGGGGAAATGGCTATTCCGTTGGTTTGGCTGGTGGGGAAAAGTGTCAATTCCGAATCGGAAAACCGGGTTGGTGGGAGAAAATAGGAGGAATTATTTAGTTACCGGTTTGCCAGTTACCGGGTATCGGTTTGCCAATTCAAAATTTTTAGTTTATGGTTGTAAACGTTGGCCAGCGAGTTCTAAATTGGCGTGTTTGATTTGAACTTTTAATATTCTACATTCGATATTCATAATTTCAAGACTTCCCAATGCCTGGTTACTCCGGCACACCGCTGATTAAAAAACTGGGCATTACTTCTGCCATGAAAGTGCAATTGATAAATGCCCCGGCGGAATATTTTGACTGGTTGCATACCGACATTCGCCCTCAACTGGTACGCCAACCGGACAATGAAACACCTCATTTTGTTCATGCCTTTGTTACTTCTACTGCTCAATTCATGGCCATTTTTAAAGATCTCATTGCTATTTACAAAGCAAACCCTACTGTAATAATCTGGGTAAGCTGGTACAAGAAAAGCGCCCGCATCATCACCGATGTTACCGAAGATACCATTCGCCATTACGCCCTGCAACACGACCTGGTTGATGTAAAGGTTTGCGCCGTTTCAGACCAATGGAGCGGGCTGAAACTGGTTGTTAGAAAAGAATTAAGGAACTGCTGATATTAAACCAGCTTCAATAAACCAGGGGTTGTATGGTTTGCTTTGGATGACTCGTAAGTAGCCAACTTTAGGAGGTAAGTTGCCAACTTTGGTGTACAGGTTGGCTACTTACTATCAAATGTTCCTTACTTATGACCTGAAGTTGGCTACTTGTGTGGCAAAGTAACCAACTATTGATTTAAAATTCCAGAGATATACGCTAAAGTTAGGAACATGAGCTTCAAAGTAAGCTACTTGTGTGTCAATGTTTGCTATGGATGAGTCATCCAAAGCAACATCTGTTTCAAAGTTGGCAACTTTTCGCAAAAGTTCCCAACTTTCGGCCAATCTTGAGAACTGGTATTAATGGTAACTGGGTAATTAAACTGTTCAACTATTAAGTTATGATGATTTATAGACTCCTTGCAGGATGTGGCTCGAAGCTTGTGGCTAATATATGTATGCTGTGAAGGAAAAAATAAAAAAAGCCTCCCGGAGGGGAGGCTGCACTAATCAAATACCATTAACCATTAAACCTTATCCTATGCCACTAAGTTACTAAAGATTTAAATACGCGTCAATATTATTTTTGAATTAAATAAAAACTAAATCGAAGTCAACTTCTTACTAATAGTTGATAGTTTTTATACTTTTTTTTAGTCATACTAAATTGTCGTTTGTACTGATAAAACACTTGTAAACAGGGCCTTTCAACCTTCTCCGCCGGTATTTGCAAGCCTCCCACTCTTCAACACGCGTTAATCATCACCCCATTGCAATTTTACGCGTCACTCACTATCTTTGCACCTCATCAAAACCGCGGCAGTTGGCCGCCTAATACGATGCATCCAAAAGAGCTATCAGTTCACTATTTTACCTATGAGCTGCCGGAGCAAAAGATTGCCCGGTACCCGCTCCCCGAAAGAGACAGTTCCCGCCTCCTCATCTATAAAGAAGGAGCCATTCACGAAGCCATTTACCGGGACATTTACCAGTATTTTCCCTCCGATTCCCTGCTGATCTTCAATAACACCAAAGTGGTGGCAGCCCGCCTGTTGTTTCAAAAACCAACCGGCGCCGTAGTGGAGATCTTTTGCCTGGAACCGCCGCCCCGGTATGCCGACATGACCACCGCCATGACCCAAAAGGGCCAGGTTACCTGGATCTGTCTTATCGGCGGCGCCAGCAAATGGAAACCTGGTCAGATCCTGGAAAAGAAAATGAGCTGGAACAACCAGGAAATAATCCTGCATGCCCGCTACCTGGGCAAGGAAAAAGACAGCTTTGCGATTGAATTATCCTGGACACCGGAATCGCTCACCTTTGCGGAGGTATTACATGTTGCCGGCAACATTCCCCTGCCCCCGTATATAAAACGCGAAGTGGAACAGGCAGACAGCGACCGGTATCAAACTATTTATGCCAATACCGAAGGTTCGGTAGCCGCTCCTACAGCCGGTTTGCATTTTACTGATGCGGTGTTTGAACAGCTTGACCGCAAACAGATCCTGCGGGAGTACGTTACCCTGCATGTGGGCGCCGGCACCTTTAAACCGGTGAAGAGCGAGACCATGGGCGAGCACCCCATGCATGCTGAGTTCATTGATGTAAGCACCAGTACTATCGAACGTATTTTACAGTACCTCGATAAACACATCACCGTTGTTGGCACTACTTCCCTGCGCACCATTGAAAGCCTGTACTGGCTGGGCGTGAAAACGGCGCGCCAACCTAATCTGCTGTTGGAGGATCTGGTAGTGCATCAGTGGGACCCGTATGAATTGGATGGAAAGCCTATTGCGGCAAAAACAGCCCTGAAAAGCCTGTTGCAGTATATGCATGCGCATAAAATGGACCGCATCATCACCAAAACTTCTTTGCTGATCGCCCCGGGTTATACCTTTCAAATACCGCGGGCGCTGGTCACTAATTTTCACCAGCCGCAATCCACGTTGCTGCTATTGGTAGCAGCTTTTGTGGGTAACGACTGGCGAAAAATATATACGTATGCGTTAGAGAATGAGTTTCGCTTTCTTAGCTATGGCGATGGTTGTTTGTTGTTTCGGCAGTAGCGATGTCCTTATCCTTAATCAGCGGAATTTCGAGGGTGAAAGCAGAGCCTTTGCCCAACACGCTGTCGACCTTGATCTTTCCATCATGGGCATCAACCACGGTCTTTACATAGCTTAAGCCCAAACCGAAGCCTTTTACATTATGAAGATTACCCGTGTGGGCGCGATAGAATTTTTCAAATATCCGCCTCACGGTTTCTTTGCTCATACCAATACCATTGTCTTCTATTCGTATGCCAATGAATTTATTGGTATTGTAGGTAGCGATCTTTATTATGAGATTGTCCTTTGAATATTTAACTGCATTGTCAACCAGGTTCGAGATCAGGTTACGGAAATGCACCTGGTCGGCCTCCACAAAATCGAAACGGGCATCGAGGCTCAGTTCGGCATGGGCGCCTTTTTCTTCCAGTTGCAGGATATAGTTATCCATGATCTCGTGAATAAGGTCATGTACATGCAGGGGCACCTTGTTCAGCGTTAATTCCTGGCGGTCCATAACAGCTGCCTGCAGAATGGTTTCCACATGCTTGTTCATGCGTTTATTCTCTTCCTTAATAATACTGCTGAAGTAGTTCATTTTCTCCCGGTCCTGCACCACTTTTTCATTGCGCAACGCATCAACCGCCAGCGAAATGGTGGCCAACGGCGTTTTGAACTCATGCGTCATATTATTAATAAAGTCGTTCTTTATTTCACTGAGCTTTTTCTGACGCAACAAGGCATTTACCGTAATATAAAAAGCCGTGATGATCATCAGGGTGAAGAATACCGCACCCACGATCATCCACCGCATATCGTTCAGTACTACTTTTTTAACGTTGGGAACTATAACGGTCATTATTTCCTCGGGCACCAGGTTTTCGAGGTCGCTGCCACTGGGCGGCTGAAAAATATAATACAACACCAGGTTGCGGTCGCTGGCCGTATCTTCTACCTGGTTTAAGAAGGCCCGCGATTTTATTTCGTATGAAAGCAGGTTTACATTGCTGGTGATGGCAAATTCAAACTTCACGTCTTTTAACCCCTGGGTGGAAAAGGCTTTGTGTAATTTGTCGGCCACTTCCTGTTCAGTAAATTTCTGGGCTATGGTGGGAGGCCGCATCAGTTCTGACCTGAACTGCTCTGACTGCAGGCTGAAATCAGGTCGTACGCGGTAATTTTTAAGCGATGGCAGGGAGTTCTTTTGCTCCATCAGGTTCATACCAACCTCGTTAATACCACGGATCAATTTGTACCTGAACTCCTCATGCTTGTCAACCAGCATGGTACGTAACCAGCTATACTGTACGTAAATGGTTCCAATCAGCGATAAGCTGATTAACACAATGATGACAGGAAAAATTTTCCTTAACTGCAATGTCTTAGGTTTTAATAACGCCGCTGTTGTCATTATCTACCGGTTATCCTTTTCTACTTAACATCTCCTTGTTTATGGGAAATTCCAACATCCCACGCAGATAATTTTAGTAACCGGCAAATTTAATAAACGTATTTAGTAGCTCCCATGGCACGGATTTCGTAGCCTATGGTTTAACTTAGATTTACCAAGTTAGCCTCCCGACAAGCCGGGAAACTTTAGCAAGCCACTAACTTATAAAAGTTTTATTGAATCGCTAAAATTTTTGAACAATCATTTTCTGTACCCGTTTTAAATATTAATTTCAGGATATGGTAAACCCAGGACCAGGTATATTACTTATTGCAGAGCCTTTTTTGAAGGACCCGAATTTTAGCCGCACTGTTGTTTTTTTATGTGATCATCAGGATGAAGGCAGTTTTGGTTTTGTAATAAACCGTGTGTTTGGCCATACCCTGAATGAGCTGATGAACGACCTGGATGAATTAAAGCTTCCTGTTTTTTATGGTGGTCCGGTTCAAATGGATACTATTCACTTTTTACATCAATATCCCGACCTGATACCCGGAAGTTACGAAGTGTTGGACGGTATTTACTGGGGGGGCGATTTTGAAACAGCTATCACCCTCATAAAAGCCGGCTCTATTGACACTACAAAGATCCGGTTTTTTATAGGCTATTCCGGCTGGGGCAGCGGTCAGCTGAATGATGAACTGAAAGAAAAATCATGGCTTACCGCCCAGGCCACCCGTAAGCTGGTATTCCATCGCAAAGCCGATGAGATCTGGAAGGAATCCCTCAAACATCTTGGTGGCGATTATGAAATGATGGCTAATTTCCCGGTTGATCCGCAGCTTAATTAACCCCCCTGCCCCCTAAAGGGGGAGCCAATACCATAGATAAAGAACGCTTAAAATAAAACAAGGGTACATGTTGCATCTAACTTGCAATGTGTACCCTTAAATTTAATTGCTATCACCCTCTTTAGGGGGACGGGATTACGAACCTATCGGGAACTTAATACCCACTCCCGCTCCCCAGTTATTCAGGTTTTCAACGCCATTCATTTTATACGGCATGTAGTTGTATGCGCCGAACAGGTGAATGCCGGCAGGCCCTTCTTTCCGGAACGGTACAAACAAACCTACTTCGGGCCGGGCGGCGAATTTGAAGCTCGACTTTGAATTTTCAAACTCACCCAGGTACTGATCGTATATGATCATATTGCCGCCAACGCCTACCCCAACATAGGGTTGAACCGTTTTACCGGGCAACAGCCGGTATTGAAACTGAGCCAGGATGGGTACGGTTTGAATAGAATTGGTTACCACCGCCGATACCTCGCCGCCTTCGTTCAACTTATATACGGCGCGGGGATACTTCTGGTAGAAATCCTGGAAACCGGTTCCCACCCCTACCGAAATATTGGGTGTAATGTTATATAACAGGTTGGCCGTCCAGCCACGGGCGGAAGTTTTTTCAATGGCATCGTTCTTAAAAGAGTTGCCGGGAATACCTACGGCATAATTCAGATCGAGCTGCAACCGCTTTTCCTGGGCCTTGCTGTTAAACGGGATCAAGGCCAAAAAGAACAGACTGGTAATCAAAAGCATAGCCGTTCTAAACTGCGTTTTCATATCTGTAATTTTTTAAATTCATAATTGAAATAGAGATCAGGAGGCTTTAAAGTAGCTGCTTTGGTCAAACAGCGCCTTTACCCCGGTGTTAGCGGCAGAAACGCTAAAAACGCCTGAGCCCCTGAGCAGGCCGTTCCAGATACCGCTGATCTTGTTGGACTCTTTGGCATCTTTTAGATCGAAGATGTCGATCGACATAGCCCCTTCGGTAATGGAATAGGTTCCATAATAATACGAGGGGAAGGAGTAACCATAACCGCCGTAACCCCAGTAATCGGGCCCCCAGTAGGAACCATAATAAGGATCCCAGTACGAGCCATAATCAAATACCCCGGTGCTCGTATTGTAGATCTGGCTGACGGTAATACCCAGGTCGGGATTCTGGTTTTTGTTTACCAGCGTATACCCGCGTTGGGTAAGCTGGTCTTTCACCGCCTGAATGTAAGCAGCGTCTGAAGCGGACAGCTCTTTACCCAGTAACTTATTGTTTTGGATAACGGCCACCGAATCGGCGATGCTGAACGTTTTAAAAGAAGAGAAACTAACGGAGTCGGCATGTTTGGTGATGTAGATCTGTCCTTCATCACCTTCAAGATTCTTGACAGGGTCTTTCTTGCAGCTGGTCATAGCGAGTATACCTGCTGCCATTAGCACGGGAATCACTATTTTCTTCATAACCTACATTATTTTAACATTGTGAATGTATAATTGAAACAAGGTTTATTGCTCAATGTTTGCAATTTGCATTCCTTAACACCTCTGTAACAAGGGATTAAAATATTATTAATGCCGGGGATGGTAAAAATGGGGCGAGGAAGAGGTAGAGTGACAAGGCAGAGAGCAAAGGGCAGAGGGCAGAGATGAAAGGCAGACGGCAGACGGCAAACGGCAGACAGCACCGGAGCCCTCGACTTCGCTAAGGGTCTTTTCCTGGTCAACTGGTCAACTGGTTAACTGGTCAACCTGCTACTTGACCCTATTTCCAACTTCGTTGACTTAAGCCTTTTCCATTAAATTTGCGGCATCAGCCGAACAACCGACATATTAGCCAGTCCCATTGAGTACCTGAAGGGTGTGGGGCCGCAACGGGCCGACCTGCTCAAAAAAGAGCTGAATGTTTTCTCCTTTAAAGACCTGCTTGAGCTGGTGCCCTATCGCCACCTCGATAAAACCAAGGTGAATCTCATTCGGGACATTACTCCGCAAACCGACTTTATTCAAATTGCCGGTGTTCTCAAAAGCACCGGTTTAATGGGGGAAAAAAGAGGCAAACGCCTGGTGGCGGAATTACGGGATAGCACAGGCACCATTGAGCTGGTATGGTTTCAGGGCATTAACTGGATCCAGAAAAGCCTCACCATTGGCCAAACCTACCTGGTTTATGGTAAAGTGAGTTTTTTTCAGGGCACACCCCAAATTACCCATCCCGAGCTGGAAACCTTTAGCAAAGAGAAGCTGGAAGGGAAAAGCACATTGGAACCTGTTTACCCCAGCACAGAAAAATTAAAATCCCGGGGAATGGGTGGCCGGCAGTTAGGCCATTTT
The DNA here is from genome assembly GCF_045805085.1 of Niastella sp. NCBI lineage: Bacteria > Pseudomonadati > Bacteroidota > Chitinophagia > Chitinophagales > Chitinophagaceae > Niastella > Niastella sp. Next base: position 84,915 of record NZ_JBJMLX010000387.1, on the reverse strand, counting down.
ACAGAAACTTTGATTAAATTACTACAGGAAAATAATATTCCTGAAATACTACCGGAATCGGTGCTGCAACCCCTGCAACTGATGCCCCGCTTCAGGGCTTTTGTGAACATGCATTTTCCGCCCGACCTGGAAACGTGGCAGCAGGCAATAAACCGGTTGAAGTTTGAAGAATTTTTTATAGCCCAGATCCGGATGGGTCTGTTGCGGCAGCAACGGCACCGGTATTCAAAGGGTATTGTGTTTGGCCAGGTGGGCGAGATCTTCAATACTTTCTATGAAAAATATCTGCCGTTTGAACTAACAGGCGCACAAAAAAGAGTAATAAAAGAGATCAGGCGTGATACAGGCAGTGGCAAACAAATGAACCGCCTGCTGCAAGGTGATGTAGGGAGTGGCAAAACCATTGTAGCCTTACTGGTATTACTGCTGGCCATCGATAACGGTTACCAGGGTTGCCTGTTGGCCCCTACCGAAATACTGACCCAGCAACATTTCAACAGCATCAGCAAACTGTTGAAAGAACTGCCGGTTAATGTGCGCATGCTAACGGGTTCAACAAAGACCAAAGAACGCAAAGAGATATATAAAGGTTTGGAAGAAGGCACCATTAATTTTGTGGTGGGAACCCATGCCATCCTGGAAGATACCGTGAAATTTAAAAACCTGGGGCTGGCCATTATTGATGAACAGCACCGGTTTGGCGTAGCGCAGCGCGCCAAATTGTGGAGCAAGGGAGCCATACCGCCACACGTGCTGGTAATGACGGCAACGCCTATTCCGCGCACGCTGGCCATGACGGCCTATGGCGACCTGGATACGAGTATCATAGATGAGCTGCCACCCAACCGTAAGCCTATTTTAACCGTACATCGTTATGAGACGGTTCGCAGCCAGGTAATGGATTTTATAAAGGCTGAAATAACGAAAGGACGGCAGGCTTATATTGTATTTCCGCTCATTGAAGAATCGGAGAAACTGGATTACGAAAACCTGATGAAGGGTTATGAAAATGTGCAGGCATACTTCCCTGAACCAAAGTACTGGATCAGTATGGTGCACGGCCAGCAAACGCAGGAAGTTCGTAATACCAATATGCATCGCTTTAAAACCGGCGACACGCAGATCATGGTGGGTACAACGGTTATTGAAGTAGGCGTTGATGTACCCAATGCCAGCGTAATGGTGATAGAAAATGCGGAAAAATTTGGTCTTTCGCAATTGCATCAGTTACGTGGCCGCGTAGGCCGGGGAAGCGAAAAAAGTTTCTGCATATTATTATCCGGTTCAAAACTGAACAATGATGCCCGGGAACGGTTAAACACTATGTGTGCTACGAACGACGGTTTCAGGATAGCAGAGAAAGATCTTGAATTACGTGGTCCCGGCGATATTGAAGGCACCCGTCAAAGCGGGGCCTTGAATTTTAAACTGGCAAGTATCGTTCAGGACAGAAAGTGGCTCGAGATTGCCCGCGAAACAGCCGAACGTGTACTTGATGCAGATCCTGACCTGGCTTCGGCAACAAATTTGCAGCTAAAAAATTACCTGCAATCGCTTCAGGGGAAAACCGCCTGGAGCAAGATTTCGTAGGTATGTGAGCAACATAAACCAACACTGCTATTTCACGCAGTTTATAATTCGCCCTGCCAAGGGAAATTGTAAACGTCCAACTGCTTTACTTGAGTTAAGGTTTGTACATATTGATAGTACCGTAACATTGTTAATTCCATCTATTGCGATATACACTGCAAGGTTTAATATGCTTTTAATATTATGCTGCGCAGCGTAGTGGTTTACTTTCTATATTACTAATAACGAAAACGACAGGCATTGGGCAGAATTAGTTTACTTATACTTTTTCTTACCATTAAAGCTTTTGAAACGTTCGCTCAGGGTGGACCCTCTACCTTTGAGTTTACCGAGAACAAAGGCCAGTGGGAAAGTAAAATAAAATTTAAGGGCGAATTGCCTGCAGGTGAATTTTACCTGCACCCGAATGGCTTTACCGTTGCACTACACAATACCGCCGACCTTCAGCGTTATTTTCAACGGCAGCACGGCGCGGTTGAAGGCAATGCCGACGCTTCACAAGGCGCCGCCCGGATAGCCACCTACGCCCCCGATAAACCGGGCAATGATGGCGGTGTACCCAACCCCAACTATCCCGCCTACGTTATTCACTCCCACGCTTACCAGGTTCAATTTATAGGCGCTTCTGCCAATCCGGAAATAGTGGCCGATAAACCGGTATCAACCTACAGCAATTATTTTATTGGCAACGACCGCTCCAAATGGGCCACCAATGTGAAGATATACGGAGCAGTACTGTATAAAAATGTTTATCCCAATATCGATGTCCGTTATTATTCCGAGAACGGGCAATTAAAATACGACCTTATTGTAAATCCCGGCGGCGATGTAAGCAAAATACAAATGCGGTACGACGGGGCCGATAAACTGCAGATCAAAAACAAAGAACTGATTATAAAAACATCGGTAGGTGATGTAAAGGAATTATACCCTTACTCTTACCAGTTCGATCAGTTAAAAGGCAAACAGGAAACAAGCTGCTCCTATGTGCTTGATAAAAACATTGTGCGTTTTAGTGTAGGCAACTACTCAAAAGCAAGCACCCTTATTATTGACCCCACGCTGATCTTTTCGTCCTTCACGGGCAGTAAAGCCGGACAGTATGGTTTTACTGCTACGCCAGGCCCTGATGGTTCTTTATATTCCGGGGGTATTGTATTCGGCAATGGGTTCCCGGTATCGCCGGGCGCCTATCAAACAACCTTCCAGGGAGGGGGTTCCAATGGCGGTGTTGATATGGGCATCTTTAAATTCAGTCCCGATGGTTCGCAACGCATGTACGCTACCTATCTTGGCGGCGAAGGAAATGATTACCCGCATAGTCTTATCTGTGACCCACAGGGTAACCTGGTAGTTATGGGCAGAACCTATTCTTCAAAATATCCAGGTACCGTGATAGGCCCCGGTGGGGGCGCCGATATTTGCATTACCAAATTCAATGCGAATGGTACCGCCCTTATTGGTTCGTTGCGCATTGGCGGCAAAGGCGCCGATGGCGTTAATATCAGCGATATGCAGGAAGGCGGTTCCATCAATTTATCTTCTACCCTGCGTTTTTATGGCGACGACTCCCGCAGCGAAGTAACGCTTGATGGCGCTAATAATATTTACGTGGCTGCACAATCGCGTTCCGATGATTTCAAGATCACCGGTTCGGTTTTTGGCCCTAGCCCCGGCGGCAGACAGGATGGTGTGGTGATGAAAATAGATCCCTCTTGTAACAATGTAATCTGGAGTAGTTATTTAGGTGGTGATGGAGACGATGGCGCTTTTGTAATTGCCGTTAACCCTGTCACTAATAATATTTTTGTTGGCGGCGCCACCAACAGCATCAATTTACCAGGCAATAAGAACGGGGTTTACCAGCCCACCAATAATCCCAATGCCAATGGGCCCTCCGTTGATGGTTTTGTGGCGGAGATAACCAATGACGGTTCATCCATTGTCCGCAGCAGTTATATGGGCACCAATGGGTTTGATGCCGTATATGGCATCAAGTTCGACAAGTTTTCCATTCCCTATATCATGGGCATCTCAGAAGGTAACTGGCCCAGGGTGAATGCGGCTTATGGCATCGATAATACCAAGCAGTTTGTAGCCAAGCTGAAAACCGATCTTTCGGGCTTTCAGTATTCAACCACATTTGGCGCCGGCACCGGCAGGGCGAATATTTCGCCTGTTGCCTTCCTGGTAGACCGTTGCGAGAACGTGTACATTTCCGGCTGGGGTGGCTGGATCTCTTCGAGCGGACGCGACCCCTTCAATATGGCTGGTGTGGCCGGTATGCCCACCACGCCCGATGCGCTGAAAACGATTACCGATAATCACGATTTCTATTTTATAGTTATTAAAAAAGATGCTGCCTCCCTTTTGTATGGCAGTTTTTTTGGCCAAAGCGGTGGTGAGGGTGAACACGTTGATGGCGGTACCAGCAGGTACGATGCACAAGGGGTGATTTACCAGGCCATTTGCGCCAATTGCTTTGGCAGTGCGGTGGGCAACATTTCGGTACCTTTCCCTATTACGCCGGGTGTATGGGGACCGGTAAACGGTACCGGTACCAGTAACTGTAACCTGGCTGCGGCCAAGATCGCCTTTAACTTTGCAGGGGTTGCCGCCGGTGCAAGGTCTTATTACAACGGGGTGGTTGACACGCTTGGTTGCGTGCCTTTTACTGTTACGCTTAAAGATACCGTTCTCAACGCCAAAAGTTATGAGTGGTCATTTGCCGATGGTTCGTCCGACGAAACCACCACCAATTCAGAGGTATCGCATACGTTCAAAGCAGTGGGCGATTACCGGGTTCGTTTGATCGGCATCGATTCAACCACCTGCAACATCAGGGACACGGCTTATGTGACCATTCATGTGCGTTCAGACAAAGCCAATATCGACTTCCTGGCCACCAAATTACCGCCCTGCGAGTCATTGAATTATAAGTTTGTCAGTACAAGCACCTTCCCGCCAAATAAACCCTATAATCCCAACAGCTTTACCTGGGATTTTGGCGATGGCACCCGAATAACACCTGCCCCCGATTCCATACAACATGCGTTTGCCTCGGCAGGCACTTATAAAACCAAATTGATCCTGGAGGATACCAGTTATTGCAATTCGCCCGATTCGGTGGAGAAAGAACTGCGCGTATCGCCGCTGGTGGATGCCCGGTTTGAGACCCCGTCGTCGGGTTGTGCGCCCTATACGGCTATTTTCAACAATACGTCGCTGGCAGGGGCACAATTCATCTGGGATTTTGGCGATGGCAGTCCTAAATCCAACGAAATTAATCCGGTACACGTATACAATAACATAGGTACTTATCGGGTTTCATTGATCGCGATTGACAGCAGTACCTGTAACATAATTGATTCAACATATATGGATATCGGCGTGCATCCGTTGCCAACCGCTAACTTTTCGGTAGCGCCAATACCGCCGGTAACGAATAAACCGACCATCTTTACGAACTTATCGAGCGGTGGTGCGCGGTATATGTGGTTGTTTGGCGATGGAGATTCGACCGTGAAAACCACTATGGATACGGTATCGCATCAATACAATGCCACAGGTACCTTTAATGCCTGTCTCATTACCTTCAACGAATATGAATGTAGTGATACGGCCTGTAAAGCGGTGGACGCGATAATTGACCCGTTGCTGGATGTGCCGAATGCCTTTACACCGGGCCGGTTTGGCCGCAATGCCTACATCAACGTTATGGGTTTTGGCATTGCGAAAATGACCTGGCGCATTTATAACCGGTGGGGACAGTTAATATTTGAGACCAGCAACCGGAAGACAGGCTGGGATGGTACCTATAAGGGAACACCACAACCGATGGATGTGTATGCTTATACGTTGGATGTGGAGTTCTCGGATGGTAAGAAACTGAGGAAGACGGGGGATATTACGTTGATTAGGTAAAAAACGAAACAACAAACATGAAAAAATACGAACAAGCATTACCTATGAAACACCCTTTGGTAATAATACGTTAAAGCCGGGGAAAAGCTTTAACGTCATTTAACAAATTGTAATTTTAGACGGGTGGTTTATGAAGAAAATTATAACTAAAAAGAGAGCCTGGTCTCCTGTGAACCGAGAAACAAAAAACCTGTTTCTGAAGACGTTGTTGTTGCCTCTATCCTGTGTAATGAGCTTTTGTTATCAGGCTACAGCGCAAGACATGCATTTTTCACAATGGTTCAATTCCCCGCTCTCAACAAATCCGGCAAATACCGGCTTTATTCCCGATGCCGACTATCGCTTGGGCGTTAATTACCGCAATCAATGGTCAACGATCATGAGTGTGCCTTACAAAACCATGAGTATCTGGGGCGATGCACAGGTGTTCAGGGACCGTATTGAAAGCGGCTGGCTGGGATTGGGCGGTCTCATATTACGCGATGTAGCAGGTTCCGGCGGTTTAACCTCAACCAAGATATTTGGTTCTGCCGCCTATCACCAGATGCTGGGGGTTGCGCACCTGTTATCATTCGGGATGAATGTAGGCTGGGCCAACAAACGCATCAATACTTCCAATCTCAAATTTCCCGATCAGTTCGATGGCAAATTCTTCGACAGCAACCTGCCCACCAGCGTGGTGCTCGATCAGCCGAATATAAATTATTTCGATATGCAGGTAGGTGTTAATTATGCCTACTTCCCTACCGATAAATTGTACGTCAATGGCGGTTTTTCTGTGTGGCATCTCAACTCGCCCCGGGAATCGTTCTTTAAGAACGATGATCCCGCAGCCGGCGCCGACGGCCGAATTGCTAAACGTTATAATGCTTTTGGCAATGCCAGTATCAAGTTGAACGACCAGGTTATCATAAACCCCATGGCCTATTACAGCTTTACCGCAAAAACAAGCGAACTGGTAGGTGGGGGAAATGTTCAATACAATTTATCGGGCGATGGCGAAAGCCAACTGATCGGCGGGTTGTATTACCGGTCAGGCGATGCGGTTATTCCCATGGTGGGATATGTATGGAAAAGCCTGAAACTGATGTTCACCTATGATGCTACCACTTCTTCGCTGGATCAGTATAATCATTCCCGCGGTGCTTTTGAATTTGCGTTGATGCAGAACGGGTTCTATAATGAATACAACGGGGACAGAAGACAGTCAATGTGTCCATCTTTTAAATATTAAATTGTAAAGTATTAACCAATATCATTGCACCAACCTTCCTCTTATTAATACCTTGAAAACACAAATTTTGGTTAGGAATAGTCTGATGGTTATAGCGTTGCTTATTACCGGCGTTATACGAGTGGCCGCGCAATCAACTGCTACTTTTGAATTTGTTGAAAATAACGGACAGTGGGAAAAAGAGATCACCTTTAAAGGCTTGTTGCCTGCGGGTAATTTCTACTTGCAAAAAAATGGCTTTACGGTGGTGCAACACAATGTAGCCGACCTGGAGCAGCTGCATGGTCACGAAGCACCGCCCTCGCCAACCAGCAATGCCCGCCAGCAAACGAACCCTGCTGAGGCGCCCCTTACCGTACGCTCCCATGCATACAAAGTGCAATTCATTGGCGGAGCAGCCAATCCTGAAATTGTTCCTGATAAAATATTACCCGGTTACAGTAATTATCTTATTGGCAACGACCCCACCAAATGGCGCACCAATGTAAGAAGCTGCCAGGCGGTGATCTATAAAAATGTTTATCCCAATATTGACGTCCGCTATTACTCAGAAAGCGGCCGGTTAAAATATGATATCATCGTAAACCCCGGTGGCGATGTGAACAACATTGCCATGCAATACGACGGGGCTGATAAACTGTCTATCAAAAAAAGCGAACTGGTTATTAAAACAAGTCTGGGTGAAGTAAAAGAACTGTACCCTTACTCCTACCTGTTTGATAAAGTGCGGGGCAAACAGGAAACACCCTGCGCCTATAAGATCGATGGAAAAACAGTACGCTTTAAAACAAATTCTTATGATAAGGCCAGCACGTTGGTGATTGACCCTACCATCATCTTTTCTTCTTTTACCGGCAGCACTTCCGATGAATGGGGCTTTACAGCTACCCCCGGTCCTGATGGGTCTTTTTTCTCAGGCAGCATTTCATTTAATCCTGGTTTTCCAACTTCCCCGGGCGCTTATAAAACCAACTGGACGCGTGGTGGCAAACGCGGGATCGATATCGGCATTTTTAAATTCAGCGCCAATGGCGCCAATCGCGTATACGCTACTTATCTCGGTGGCACCAACGATGAATTTCCTCATAGTTTGTTTTGCGATGCACAGGGTGAGCTGGTGGTTATGGGCAGAACCTATTCCACCGATTTTCCCGGTCCCTTAATTGGTCCCACGGGTGCTACGGGTTGCAAAATGTTCGTGACCAAGTTGAATGCCACCGGTTCGGGGTTAATTGGCTCCATGCGCATTGGCGGCAGTGGTAATGATGGGGTGAATATTGAAGACCAGATGCTGACAGGCGGCCATAAAATAAACTCGCTGCTCAGGAACTATGGCGACGATTCGCACAGTGAAGTGATCATCGATGATGCTGGTTATATCTACGTGGCCGGACAATCACAATCAAGCGATTTTTACATCACCCCCAATGCTTTTCAAAAAACCAGAAAGGGCGCCCAGGATGGCGTGGTGATGAAAATAGATCCCACCTGTAATAACATTATATGGAGCTCTTATTTAGGTGGCTCGGCCAATGACGCCGCTTTTGTACTGGCATTGAATCCGGTTAACAATGATATTTATGTAGCGGGTGGAACTGAAAGCACAGATTTTCCCGGCGCCTCCGGTGCAGCAAGCTCCACAGTTTTAAGTGGTAAGAATGCGGGATATATCGATGGGTTTGTGACCATTATTTCAAACGATGGCACCACGCAGAAGAAAAGTGTTTACCTGGGTACCCCCCAATCGGATATTCTCTATGGCATTCAATTCGACAGAAATAACTATCCCTATGTACTGGGTGTTACCCGTGGCGACTGGCCGGTGATAAACGCCGCCTATAGTAATGCCGGCGCCAAACAGTTCATTGTAAAATTAAGTAATGATCTTACCAATATAGCCTATTCCACTACGTTTGGTTCGGGCGGAAAGCCAAACATTTCACCGGTGGCCTTCCTGGTTGACCGCTGTGAGAACGTATATGTATCAGGCTGGGGCGGCTGGTATTTGCCTGCTTCCAGCCAGGCCGATCCGTATGATCTGGCCGGCACCAGAGGCATGCCTATTACTCCGGATGCACTGAAAAACACTACTGACAACCGTGACTTCTATTTCATAGTACTGAAAAGAGATGCGCAGTCATTGCTCTATGGTTCCTTTTTTGGACAGGATGGCGGTTTGGGGGAACACGTTGATGGCGGCACCAGCCGTTTTGATAAACAAGGCGCCATTTATCAGGCCATTTGCGCCAACTGTTATGGCAGCATGCCCGATCTGCCCATTACCAAACCCTATGTTACTACCAGTGGCGTATGGGCGCCAAAGAACGGCGCAGGAACGGGTGGTTGCAACCTGGGTGCGCTGAAGATCCTGCTGAACTTTTCCGGTGTGGCTTCCGGTCCCAAAGCCTATTTCAAAGGAGTATTCGATACAGTAGGCTGTGTGCCTTTCACCGTCACCTTTAAAGATACCATCCGGGATGCCCGGCAATACATCTGGAGTTTTAGCGACGGTACACCCGACCAAACAACTGCGGATTATAATATCACCCACAAATTTGAAAATGTGGGCGTTTACCGAATAAGCCTCATCGCAATAGACTCTTCAAGCTGTAACATCAGCGATACGGCCTTCCTTACTATTCATGTACGCGATGACCCGGCCGATATTAATTTTACCGCCAGAAAGTTGCCGCCCTGCCAATCGCTGCTCTATGAGTTTGTGAACACGTCCACCTTTCCGCCCAGGAAACCTTTTAAGCCGAGCAGCTTTACCTGGGATTTTGGCGATGGTACGCGTATAACGCCCGGCGATTCCATTATACAACACTCCTTTGGCTCAGCCGGTACCTATCAAACAAGACTTATTTTAACCGATACGGCGTATTGTAATGCGCCTGATTCGCTTGTGAAGGAGTTGCGCGTATCGCCGCTGGTAAAAGCCAAATTTGAAACACCTACGTATGGTTGTGCACCTTATACCGCCATATTCAATAACACATCGCTGGCCGGTACGGATTTCTATTGGGATTTTGGCGATGGCACTCAATCAAACGAGGTAAACCCGGTGCATGTATATCAGAATGTGGGCACCTATCATATAACGCTGAAGGTTGTTGATACCAGTACCTGTAACAAAGAAGATTCTACCTATCTCGATATAAAGGTATATCCCAAACCTGTAGCCGATTTCTCTTTTGCACCGGTGCCACCATCGGTGAACAAACCTATCATCTTTACCAACCTGTCGTCAGGCGCCGTTCAATACAAATGGGAATTTGGGGACGATGAGACCGTTACTAAAAATTCGGCCGATACCGTAAGCCATCAGTATAATGCTACCGGCACCTTTGAGGCCTGCCTGATTGCAACATCTGAAAGCGGGTGTACGGATACGACCTGTAAACAGGTGGACGCATTGATCGATCCCCTGCTGGATGTGCCCAATGCCTTTACACCCGGTCGCTTTGGCCGTAATGGCTTTATTTCCGTTACCGGTTTTGGCATTGCTAAAATGACCTGGAGGATCTACAACCGTTGGGGCAAGCTGGTGTTTGAGACGCGTGACCGCCGTGCCGCCTGGGATGGCACGTATAATGGTCAAGTGCAACCGATGGATGTGTATGCGTACACGCTGGATGTGGAGTTTTTTGATGGGAATAAGTTGCGGAAGACGGGGGATATTACGTTGATTAGGTAATAGTTGACGAGTTGACCAGTTGACGAGTTAACAAGGAATACAATATAAAGAGAGCCCAGCGGTTTTAAACTGCCTGGGCTCTTTTCATATATGAACCTAATAACTTAATAACCTACAAACCTGCCACTGCGAGCCACATACGCTGACTTAAAAATCTTAAACTTTCAACCTTAAACTTTTAACTTTAAACTATCTATGCTGTTCGTATTTATTAGCCACAACAGCTTGTTGTAAGGTAGAAAGATCGTTTTCGGTTAGCAAAGGCGTTTTAAACACCCCTACAGCTTCTTCCAATTGTTGTATAGTTCTTATACCTGCTACGGCAGTGGTAATAGCCGGGTGATGTAATACAAACCTAAGGGCCGTTTGAGCAGTATTGCGCTGGTTGTTCGACAGGGCCTGCACGGCAGCAGCGGCCTTTTCAACTTCCTGCGGCGAATAATTCAGATATGCTTTCGGTGGTTTATTTATCAGTAATCCCTGCGCCACGGCGCCACGGGCCAGTACACCAATATTGTTTTCCTGTAACAATGATAAACAGGCTTCCTCAGGGCGGCGATCCAGCAAACTGTATTGCATCATTACGCTTACGATGTTCGAGCGTTTTATATATTCCCTGATAACATTGGGGCGAATGGATGAAATGCCATAATACCTGATCTTGCCCTGTTGTTGCAGCAGCTCAAATGCTTCAATGGTATTATCTATGGGGTCATCGATAGTGCCGCCATGCAACTGGTACAGATCGATATAATCAATATTCAACCGTTGCAAACTCTTTTCTACCTGGGTCAGAATATACCCTTTACGCGGGTTCCAGTCCCACCCGCTGCCATCGGCCCGCCATTGATTGCCCACCTTGGTAGCGATGTATACCTTATCCCGGTGGTGTTTAAGCGCTTTGCCTACCGACAGCTCATTCATTCCCTTTGCATACAGATCGGCCGTATCGAAGAAGTTAATACCGAGGTCAAGTGCCTGGTGTAATATTTTTTCATTGGCAGTATCCTCATCACCCAGTGACATACAACCAAAAGCAATGCGGCTGATGCGCATGTCTGATTTTCCCAATTGTACGTATTCCATGCTATAAAGGTACTATTCCAGGCAAAATAAAAATGGCCCCGATGCTATCAGGGCCACTCTTGGGGTATATTCTTTAGTAGTGCTACATTACCATCTGAAATCGAAATAGAGCGAACCGCCCAACTGGTCATTAGCGCTTTTCAGGCTCTTGTTGGCTACAGGATCAGCAGGTTTGGTGCTCAAACCACTGATCTGGTGCATAAACCCGATGTTACCATTATCCGGGAATGGAACTGAGGCAAACTCGTTCAACAGCGCGCCCTGTTTCAATGGGCTGAACAATTGGAGGTACATGTTCGGTTGATCGGTATAGACTGTGAAGTTACCCATGTTTGTCTGGTACTGTACCCAGTATACATCGGCATGCCATCCTTTGAATTCGGCATTGGTATTAGGTTTGTTCGTTTTTTCCCACACACCTAATTGTTGTCCTTTCTGACGGTTTTTCCAAACCTGGAAAGGACCACGGCCCATCCACTTCACACCTGTTATCTTCTCTTCAGGATATTTGAAGGTGATACCTACATATTCGCCAGCGGGCTTCATGGAGTATGAGTATTCCATTTTAGGCAATTCACCGGTATGGAACGTCCATTTAACCCATAAAGAACTCTCGCCTTTATATGAAACCTCCACGATGTGGGTATTATCCTTTACCAGGTGTTTGAAGTCGGCCATGGCATAACCACTGTGGATACCTGCCAGGAAAGGACCGGTAAAAGAAAGGTCACGTTTACCTACATATACTTTGGTAAGGTTACCAGTCTTTTTATCGAAGATATAGTTGATACCGTCGCACACCAGTGACAGGAAGTCGGCTTCTTCTGTACGCATGATGGTAGAGATGGAAGCTACTTCAGGGCTGGTTGCTACCACATCCACAGGTTTGCGGATCTGGAAAGTATAGGTGTATACTTCTTTATCGCGTGAATCGAGCACAGTCAGCATCAGGGCATCACATACAGTGAACTGGTTCTGGAAGGTGAATTTCAGATCAGCTTTTTCGCCAGGACCGGTATAAGGTGATGGCAGCGTACCTTGTTCAACCACCAGCGGTTCCAGTGTTTTTTGGGTTGCCTTGGGGAACAATACCAGCTTCCAGTTGAACTTCAATCTGCTCAGGTTGGTATACAGGAATTTGTTCTCAATATTGATAACACCATTCCAGGTAGTGGGGAGCTGACTGATGTTGAAAGCCAGTGGTGACCAGATCTCCTTGATAGCATAATAGCTTGCCCATTTATCTTTTGATTTGGGATCGAAGCCGCTGGCTGATTCTATACCGTTGTCGTCGCGGTAAGTGGCCAGGAAGCTACCAGAGAATTTATTCGATTTGCTCATTTCAGTCCAGAACTCATCTAACCCGGCAGCACGACCGCCATTGAAGATACCGTTACCGATCTCTACAGGAGTGAATGCTTCTGTACCATATAAGATAGAGTTAGCGACTGTATTGAAGTCAGAGCTCTTTTTATCTTTATTTACCGGATGTATAACATACCGGTTTTGTACGTCATAAGTATCAAATTCCTTATCCAGTTCTTTGTTAGCGGCCAATTCCGGGCCGGTTGACCAACAGATCACTGAGGGGTGGTTCAGACCGCTGTATACGATATCTTTCACCATTTTCTTATCAGAACCAGGCAATTCACTGATTACAAACAAACCAAGAGAATCGCACAGGTCGAAGTACAAGGGGTCAACAGGATAGTATGATAACCGGACAGCGTTCATGTTCAGATCCTTCATGATATTGATGTCGGCCAGGTAAGCTTCTTCAGATGTTCTGTAGTTGCCCAGGTTGGCACTGCGACAGTTCATTCCTTTAAAGATAACCTTCGTACCATTTACATATATACCATCAGGTTTTGATTCAACTGATCTGAAACCGAATTTTTTATAAAAAGTGTAAATTACTTGTCCAGAGGCGTCCTTTAATGTTAATACAATCTGATACATGTGCGGGTTCTCGGGGTTCCATGTTCTGATCAGGGAGAACTGCTTTTTTATTTCAGCATTATCTGAAGCAGTTACCTTAGCAGGATCGCCCAACGCTTTGCCGGTAGGATCGAATACCTGCATCTCGATGGTTTCATTGGCTTGAATACCTTTACTAAACACCTGCATGGTGAAATCACCAGAGGCTTTGGCATCAATCGTTACCCGTTCTATATAAGATTCGAATGCATTAACATGGGCGGCGGTGCTGGCAGTATTATTTCCAAGCCCCTGTTGACCCAGTAAACCTGGCAGCGGGATCTTGGTCTTAATATTATTAACACGCTCATTCGCTGAATAAGACCCCCACAGCGTGGAATGGTCATTCGCGGCCCCTAAGTGTTGGGAGGTTGCACTTCCCTGTGCAAGCGCCTGGGTTAAAATCCCATGCATGATCAACAAATGCAGGATAGTCTTTTTCATTTCAGGTGTTGGATAAGTAGCTACTAAATAAGATATCAGACCCGTGTAAAAACTACTGACCAGATCATTTATATAACCAGCCAGCAGCAAAAGAATACCTCAGCGGTTATTCCATGCGGTTGTTAGGTTGGTGGGGTAGCTTTTACGAACGGTGCAATATAATACTAAATTTTGTTTTGTCTAAGCGTTCTAAAACCTTTTACTATTGTTATATGTTGCCTACCGTTTTAGCAAAATGTTTTGCATTCATGCCTGCGTTTATCCCTTCAATATCAATTCAATCTCACTAAGTTCTGCAGATGAGAACTGCCTGTTGGAAAGACAGGCCAGGTTATTATCCAGTTGATCTGTTGAGCTTACGCCGATCAATACGGTTGTTATCCGTTTGTCTTTCAGCAACCAGCTAAGGGCCATTTGCGCCAGCGACTGGTTACGGCGTCTCGCTATCTCGTTCAGCTTCTTTATCTTCTCGATCTTCTCGGGCGTAATTTCATTGGCCTTTAAAAAACCATGTTCTTTTGATGCTCTTGAATCTTCAGGAATACCTTTTAAATACCTGTCGGTTAACATGCCCTGCGCCAGTGGTGAAAACGGAATACAACCTACACCATATTCTTCCAGCACATCGAGCAAACCGCCTTCTACCCATCTTTCAAACATCGAATATTTTGGCTGATGAATAAGACAGGGCGTACCTGCCTGTTTCAACATCTCAAATGCTCTTTTTGCTTCTGCTGCCGGATAGTTAGAGATCCCTGCATATAAGGCCTTGCCACTTTTTACTATATCATGCAGGGCCATCATTGTTTCTTCCAGCGGCGTATCGGGGTCTGGCCGGTGCGAATAAAAGATGTCTACATACTTCAACCGCATCCGTTGCAAACTCTGATCGAGGCTTGCCATCAGGTACTTTCTCGATCCCCAATTACCGTAAGGTCCCGGCCACATCAGGTATCCCGCCTTTGATGAAATAATCAACTCATCGCGCAGATAACCTGAAAAGTCTTTCTTCAACATGCTACCAAAATTCTCCTCGGCTGAACCGGGTGGTGGCCCGTAATTATTCGCCAGGTCGAAATGGGTGATGCCTTTGTCAAAAGCATGCCGAACAATATGGCGTGCTTTTTTGAAATCGTCTACTCCCCCGAAATTATGCCACAACCCAAGCGACAAAGCTGGCAACAATAAACCGCTGTTGCCGCAACGATTGTACGTCATGGAATCATAACGGGTTGAAGACGGGGTATATGCCATCTCAGTTATTGATTAATGTAATTGAAAATGATGAACACTCGCTGGTTCCGGACGCCACGGGGCATTGACTGTCGCTTTGCACATTTTCTAAGTTATTCAATGCGTAAAATATATAACGCGTGTTACTAATATTTAAGTACATATAAGTAAGAATAATACTTAGTTCCCGGGTTTAGTCAGTATTCGGCCCTACAAGATCGCCCCTGGTTTTAACCTGTACTTATGCTTAAACGCAACAAGCATTATTTAATTATGTCGAACCACCAAACTAACAACTGTTCTTTTAACATTTTATTGTATCCGGCGGGTATTATCTGGCGATAACTGCCTGCATTGCAAGGCATAAAGTGATTTTCGGGAAATACGGGGTTTTCAGGTCAATAAGATCGTATATTTTCCTGGATGGCCATAAAAACTCCAGGTTGCCCGGTACTCCCGAACAACCTGGAAAAGGAAAAGGCTATGGCTGGCAATCGTCAGCAACCGGGGAGTTATCAGGCGCCCCTTTTAAAATAGTATCAGGCCGCTAAAGTACCTGTTGCTATATAATATGAGGGTAGTAAAATGTGTTTTTCTGGGTACTAAAATGTTTACTTTATAGGTAAAGACTATCTATGTGAGGGAATCGTGAATCTGGAACCGCCTGTTGTATCATAAAATAATTAATATTATAATTGCCTTCTTAAAATTCAATACCCTAAGAAATGAACTGTAAAGTTTTTGTGCTGGCTTTGCTTGTACTGATTGGAAGTAGCTGTAAACACAAAACAGCAACGGAAAATAACCCCCAGGAGACTCCGCAGCCTACCATCCCTCAACCGCAAACTCCTAATCACCATGGGGATGATGATGACGATCATGAAGGGCGCCATCATGAGCACGAACACGATGATGATGACGATGACCATGACAGGCACCATCATGGAAAGAAACATCACCGGCTTCCGCCAGGGCAGGAAAAGAAATTGCACGGGGAACAATCTGCCAGGAACTATGCGCCCGGACATAGGAAAGGAGATAGATAGTTCAAAGTTTGGCTACCTAACTTGCCCATTGCCTTGCAACAACCACTTCTCAGTAACTAATTTCTCTAATGCAAAAGGCCCGCGGGCGTGGAGTTTTTGGGTGGAGATGCCGATCTCGGCGCCGAGACCCATTTCTTCCCCATCGGTAAACCGGGTACTGGCATTGGTGTATACAGCGGCCGCATCCACTTCCTGTAAAAAGCGGGCGCAATTCTTTTTATTATTGCTTACAATAGCTTCGCTGTGTTTGGTAGAATGTTCGCGGATGTGGTCCAGCGCTTCATCGATATTCCTGACCACCTTTACCGCACATTTCAGGCTCTGAAACTCCCGGTCAAAATCCCCGGGTGTGGCCTTTTGTAAATGCGGATAACCTTTTAATAATTTATGCGATTTGGCATCGGCAAATATTTCTACCTGGTGCTCATTGAACTTTGGCTGCAATTGTTTCAGAAAGGCGGCTGCTACTGCTTCATCAACTATCACCGTATCCATGGCATTACATACCGATGGACGCGAAACTTTGGCATTCACTACAATGTCTACTGCTTTCTTAATAGATGCCTCTTTTTCTACATACACATGACATACCCCTGCGCCTGTTTCTATCACCGGCACCAGGCTGTTCTTTCTTACAAATTGTATCAGTGATTCGGAACCACGGGGTATCAGTACATCTACATATTTGGTAGCCGTAAATAATTCCTGTACGGTTTCACGTTCTGAGGGCAGCAGGGTCACACAATCGGGATCGATGTCATTTGCCTTCAGTACTTTTTTTATCAGGCGGATGGCTGCCAGGTTGGAATTCTCCGCTTCGCTACTGCCTTTGAGCACACAACCGTTCTGGCTGCGGAGGCAAAGCGCCGCAATATCATACGTAACATTGGGTCTTGATTCATAAATAGCGCCTACCACTCCTAATGGTACCGCAATTTTATGCAGCAACAAACCATTATCCAGCTTGCGCTTTTCAAGCGTTTTGCCGGCAGGGTTAGGTAGTTTGCTTATTGTACGAATGGCGTTGGCAATGCCAGTGATGCGTTCTTTGTTCAATAACAGCCTGTCTGTCCTGGGATTGTTGGGGTCCTGCTTTTCTACATCGAGCTGATTGGCTTTGATGATGGATGTGCTGTTCTTCTCCAGTTCATCGGCCAGTTGTAATAAAACAGCTTTCAGTTGTTTATCGGTCGCCTGCCGCAGGTTGATAGCGGCTTTCCAGGTCTTCATTATCAATGATTGTACACTACTGCTCATCAGGTCTCAATTAAAATATTACAATATCATCGGCATGTGCTGCCAGTACATTTTTTTGTGAAATGCCATCGCGGATGGCGCTGGCGTCCAGTTTTACCTTGGCAACGCCAATGATGCTTTCTTCTTCATCTTTTATTTGCACTACTTCCCCCGCTGCAAATTTTCCCTGCACATTGGTAATGCCTACCGTTAACAAACTCCGGCGTTGTTGCAAAGCTTTAACCGCGCCTTTGTCAACCAACAGCGTACCAAGGGTAATGGAACCGCTGGCCAGCCATTTTTGCCGGGCTTTTAAATTCGATTCCTGCGATACAAAGGTAGTACCGTTTTTACCGGCAAGCGCATCGGCAAAGGGTGCTGACCCGTTCAAGCCGCAGATAATTACCTGTATGCCCAGGGATGTAGCCAGGCGGGTAAAAGTGAGTTTGGAGGTCATGCCACCCAAACCAAGACTGCTTTTACCGGTTTGCACATAGCCCAGCACTTTACTGTCGATCTTTTCTACCCGGCGAATGATGCTTTTGGTATCATCCATAAAACCACCCACCGAGGTACAGATCACCAGGGTCTCTGCATCAAAACCCACGGCAATAAGGGTGGCGAGTTCGTCGTTGTCACTGAACTTCAGCTCCACATTGCTCACCAGGTCGTTTTCATTAACAATGGGCAATATGCCGTTCTGCCAAAAGGCTTCAAAGGTTTCTTTTAACTGCACAAACTGAAACCGGTTGCTGAAATGGTGTCGTTCGCACAGCGCCTGAGCCACGGGAATATCAAACTTCGAAAAATGTTTCTGGTATAATTGGATCAGCAAAGGGTTTCCCACGGCCGCCGCCGCCTTGCGTTCAGTAATACTGCCTTTGTAATGCTGTATATATACTTTTCCGCTGCCCACTGCCCCACTCGATACCAACACCACCCGATGGGTATGAAACAGCTCCGCAATTTCTGACGCCACCTTTTTAATAATAGTATGACTGATTACGCCTTCCTCATTGGTTATGACCGCCGTGCCAAGCTTTATTACAATAACCGGTTTTTGCATGCGCAAATTTAAAGCTTAAAGCTCAAAGGCTAAAGGCAAAAGCTTTCTTCGCAACCTCACTTTGTGCTAACACTTGCTGCTTTCAGTTTTAGTCATTTAGCTTCCATTCGTTAGCATATTGAGCAAATAACTCCACAAACACCCCTTCAAACCATATGACAACCAGTAGATTACAACAAGGCACGTAGTTTTAGATAATAAAGGAAATCTCGTGTTATGATTAAGAAATATTACGGATTATGTTTGCTGCTGATGACCCTGTTTTACTCAGGTTGCGCCGCTGTTGAAGGCATTTTTAAAGCCGGCATGTGGTGGGGAATATTCTTAGTGGTGCTTGTGATAGGATTGATATTCTGGATTATTAGTAAGCTTTTTGGCAGAAGATAGTTTATAGTTCAAGGTGGAAAGTTCAAAGTTTCAGTTCTTGAACCTTACACTTACAATTTTAAACCTAAAACTGTGAACTATTAACTAATTCCTGAACTCCTGCGAGATCATGAGCCCATATTTACCGCCATCTACTATTCCAATACCTAAACGGCCAAACTCAGGTCGAAGGATATTAGCGCGGTGCCCCGGCGAATGCATCAATCCATTATGTGCAATATCCAACGTGGGCGCCAGCGCAATGTTCTCTCCGGCATTGGTGAATTGTACGCCATCGTCTTTCATGCGGTCAAAGGGTCCTTCTCCATTAGGCGACACGTGGGAGAAATAACCCCGCTGAAACATATCTATCGAATGTTTGCGGCCAACCTGGGTTAATTCCGGATCAAGTTTAAGGGTATTCAAGCCTGCTTTTATGCGCTCGGCATTAACCCAACTCAACATCAGGGTTTCCAGATCGGACCGCGAGGGGGGCGCCATCACTTTAAAGGGAAGAATGACTGTTTCATTGGAACCGGGCTTTACTGTTAACCGGTTCATCGTTCTTTCTACCTCTGTAAATACCAGCGATAATTTTGTTTCTATCAACTCGGCCGGTACCGACAACATAACCACAAAGCGGCTTTGTCGGGTTGTGTTGGAAATACTATTACTGATGGGCAGCGCCAGCAACAGGGCTGCTCCGATCACTGCATGGGTAACGCCATTTACAAAACCGGGTAGTATACCGAAGAATTTATTATCCCAACGCCCATGTGCATCAACGGGGACCTTATGCAATGTTCTATTGGTGAGCGCATTTGTAAAAACCCGCATTAATACATAAGTAACTATAAAAGCAAGGGGCAATGCCCAGGCGCCAAGTGAGGGAATATACTTGTTGATAAAAATAGTAGGGTAAGGATATAATAAAAAGGTAGCCGCAATACTTATGAGGAGCCCCATCAGATACAATAGTTCCAGGATAAATCCTTTTTGCCAACCATCCCACATGCCATAGGCTACTATTAATAGTAGCAGAAAATCGATCCAATTCATGCTTGCAGCTTTGTTATTTACACTAAAAAACCATGCTACCTGTACGGATTGTGTTTTACTGGTTCGGGGCCGGGAGATTTACATCAGGAAGGATCGTATTGTTGCTAAATTTCTACATTTTTAGTGGAAGGGAACTGTTAAAAAAAGAAGAAGGCCCGGATAGAAATCCAGGCCCGTTAAAAATCCAATATCCTATGAAAAACCGATATACTAACGGTGTTCGTGGTTCGTAAATTGTTCCGGGTAGAAAATTATTTTTTCAGGGGGAATTTTACTACCCTTCCAACCTGACAATGTGTTGTTTATACCTATTAAAATATCGCAACAGCCGGTATGGTCAACCGCCGTAAATTCACATAATCACACCAGCAAAAAAGCTGTTTTATCGCATAATGCCGGAATCAACAACACGTCCTACATATTTATTATCCTGCAAAATCCAGGTTACCTCGTATTTACCGATGGCTTCGTTGTTCACCATATAAATGTACATCCGGTGTTTGTCTTTCGAAAGGTACACCGCATTATGGGTTTTAATGGTGCCGCCTTCTGAATAGGTGAATTCGGGATGATACAGATCTGCATAGGCAACAGGTGGTATGGCAACGGTATCTTTATTATTAAGGATAACAATAACCGAAGAAATGGTAGTGGTTGGAATAGAACCATAGTCGCCATAGTAAGGCTTACCATCTATTTTTACCAGGTATTTCTTATCGTAATAATAGAATAACTTGTGTTTGGAAGCCTCAAAAGTACCGCTGGTGATAACCACTTTCTGTTTGTCGCCTTCAAAGGTTATTGAATGCATGTTGTAGTCGGTGGCGGGTAATTTCTGTAAGGGTTCTTTACCCAGGCGTTCGTCGATACCGCCTATGGTAAAGGTGGCCAGGTCGTCCCGGATCTCGCCTTTGGGATATTTTGTAAAGCTTTCTCTTTTGTTTCGAAGATCGGGTAAGGATTCATCCTGGGCCTGGGCGCCTGCAAATGCAACCAGCAGGCACAAGCATAAAAAGGAACGCATAGAAGTATGGTATTGAGTTATGGTAGCGAAAATAGGGACATTTGGAGGAAATTGAGCTAAATTAATGTTAACATGGGGAGTTGACCAGTTGACCAGTTGACGAGTTGACGAGTTGACCAGTTGACGAGTTGACCAGTTGACGAGTTAACAAGTTGACATGTTAACGAGTTAGAAGAATGTTAAGTAGATTATGTAGGAAGTTGATTGAGTTGATGGAAAACACCGAAGCAACAACTTTAATCGCTGCGCTCCAGGGTATTCAAACTAACAAACTAAAACATAGAAGCTGGCCGGGCATTAAGACTACTGCCCCAATTTCCTGGTTTTGCCTGTAAATAAATATCCAGCACTCCGCCTTTCATGATGTTGGGATAGGTGATAAAATTCTTTTTATAGGGTGTGCCGTTCAATTTTACTTGTTGAATATAGCTATCGCCTGCTGTTTGTTTGTGACAGACGATCTGCAGTTTTTTATTTCCTGGTAATTGCAGGATTATTTTATCAAAGAGGGGTGAACAAACAATATGCTCACCCGAAACGGGATCAACGGGATAGAGTCCAATAGCGGCGAATATATACCAGGCGCTCATTTGACCGGCATCGTCGTTACCGCTTAATCCGCCGGGACCATCGCTGTATTCTTCATATAGAATTTGGCGTACTACCTGTTGCGTTTTCCAGGGTGCCGTTGTGAAGTTATACATAAACGGGATCTGGTGTCCGGGTTCATTGCCATGCCAGTATTCGTTTTTGGCAAACAAAGTGTCCAGTGCGTTTTCCAGTGCTTTGTCGCCACCCATCAGGCTGGCCAGCCCGGCCACATCCTGCGGAACATAAAAAGTATACTGGCGCGGCGTTCCTTCTGTAATATAGGGTTCGCGTTTGTCGGCATTAAAGGGTTCGTACCAATGCCCATCGGCGTATTTGCCGCGCACCAGCCCTGACCTGCTATCAAACACATTGCGGTAATTAAGCGCCCGTTTATGCAGGGCCGTATAATCGGCTGTTTTATTCAGTCCTTTGGCTACCATTGAAAGGGCATAATCATCGTAGGCGTATTCCAGGGTACGACTCACCTGTTCCTTTTTATGAAAGGCTTCAGGCACGCTGTCCTCCATGGGAATATAACCGTATTGCAGATACGATGACAGGGCACGGCGGCCCTTTCCATTTGTATAATCTTCGTTATTGGGTATATCAAATGCGTTTTGCCGCATTAGTTTGTATGCTGCAGCCACATCATAATTTCGAATGCCTTTTGTGAAGCTCGATGCTATAAAGGCAGTTGCATGATCGCCGACCATCGCGGCAGTATAGCTGTTCCAGCAGGGGAAAATTGGCAACCATCGCCCCTGTTCGCCTTTTAAGATCAGGGAAGATACCAATTGATCTATCCTTTCCGGTTGTAAGATCTGTAACAAGGGTAACTGGGCGCGGTAGATGTCCCACATGGAAAAATCATCGTAGTACTGTCCATTGGCCAACTTGCGAATGGGCGATCCACCGGCAAAGGAAGGATACGTTCCGCTTACATCGCTGTACAGCCGCGGATGCTGAAAGGCATGATACAAGGCGGTATAAAAGATTCGTTTGTTTTTTTCATTATCGCCCTGCACCTGTATTTGTGACAAGGCTCGCTGCCAGGCTTGTTTTGCATTGGTTTGAACCGAGGTAAAATTCCAGGTGATGATTTCTGCCTGTAAATTCTTTCTGGCTTCGGCCACACTGCTGAAAGAGGTGCCAATGCGAATGCGGAGCTGTTCGCCTTTTTTTAGTTTGAACCCGGCAAATACCCCACTGTTCTTTTGATCGTGGATACTGTCGATCGCCATCATGTTTTCTTCCTGAAAGGCGCCGGTACGTACGGGTGCTTTTTCAAATTGTATAAAGAAATATCCACTAAACCCTGTTTTGTTACCCCAGCCCTGGTAAATACGGTGGGCCGGGTTATAACCCCACACTTCGCCTTTTGCCGCATCAATATGCACCACACTTTCGCCCCGGTCGCTGTTGGGTATAACCAGCAGGTATAAACTATCATCGTGTTGCAGGGTGAACTGCATCATGCCGCAACGGGCAGTGGCCGTCATTTCGGTGATGCAGTCATAGGTTGGTAATTCTACTTTATAATAATCGGGCGCGGAAATTTCTTTGTCATGCGAAAATGGTGTGGCAAAATCTTTTGTTTTTAATTGCCCGGTAATGGGCATTATGGTTACACTGCCATAGTCCTGCATACAGGAGCCGCTGATCCAGTGGGTGCCCCGAAAACCGTTTATGAGACTGTCTTTATAAAAATAAGGGGGAATGCATTTGGTTTCTGTAGCCCGGGTTTGTGGCGTCCATTGCGTCATGCCGAATGGCAAACCTACTGCAGGGATGGTATTGGCGTTTTTTTCTGAACCCGCTTCGCTGTGTTTTTGGGCAGCGGTTGTGGTTGAAGAGGCTGTTCCGGAGAGAGGTTGTACATATCGGGTTACATCCTGGCTATGAATAGTTACGGGCAAACAGGCCAGGAATAGTATGGTTAGTTTTAAGTTCAACGTTTAAAGTGCTAAAGTTATTAAGTTTGTTAGTTTTTTAGTTCGTTAGTTTTTTAGTTGGGAGCATACCGTTTAAAGTTTTGGCTTAGGTTTTCAAAGTGGCAGGTTCGTAAGTTATTAGGTTCTTGAGTTCTTAAAGAGGCTGTGAACATAAGAGCGAG
The DNA here is from genome assembly GCF_045805085.1 of Niastella sp. Classification (NCBI taxonomy): domain Bacteria; kingdom Pseudomonadati; phylum Bacteroidota; class Chitinophagia; order Chitinophagales; family Chitinophagaceae; genus Niastella; species Niastella sp. The sequence goes on along the minus strand of NZ_JBJMLX010000387.1, from coordinate 61,229 downwards.
CCACGAATGTAGACTCCGGGAACTGGCAACCGGCAACCCCGAACTTACGAACTTAATAACTCAAAAACTAAATAACCTGCATCTTGTAAACTGCTACAGTATTTTTCTTTGGCCCTCTGCCTTCTGCCCTCTGCCTTAAAAAGAAACTCCAGGCTAGAAAGCCCGGAGGTAATAATTACTGCTACATAATTATGAAAAAGAATTTGATCTTGATCTATTGGATTTTAAAAACGGTTTCTTTTAAAATAGCCGGACCCCTATAGACAGGGCCCGGCACTCTGTCATCGCCTTTCCTAAAACTATTTTTTTTAATAACCTGTGTTTTGTGTAAGCTTGGGATTAACTGCAAGCGCATTGGTTGGTATCGGGAAAACTCTGCGATACGCATCTGCGTTGGTTTTGAAACCCCATTTGCCTTCGTACTTTCCGAACCTGATCATATCATTCCGGTGCCAGGCTTCCCAGGCAAATTCGCGGCTGCGTTCATTATAAATGCTATCCAGCGTAATAGTTACCCAGGCTGGTGATGTAGTGCGGTTTGCCCGCAGATCATTAGCCAGCGACAAAGCGGTTTGTCCCAGCGTAGCGGTGCCGCCACGCAATATGGCTTCTGCCTTCATCAACACAATATCTGAATACCGGAAAATGGGAATGTCATTGTTCTGGTCCCTGGTAGCTGAAGTAGCATCAGGATAGAACTTGATGTTACGGTATCCCATGTTCCAAGCCACTTCGTCGTTACCGCAATCGAATGAAGTGGAGCTTTGGCGCAGCACGATATTCGGGGTCAGCTCCAACTGATATGTATAAGGAGTTGTGTCTCCTTTAAAAGCAATGGCATCATACCCGGCTTTAGTAGTGGTGATCGTAAGCGGCGTTACGCCATCGGGCAATGTTTGTTTGCCAACCAGCCACTGTTTGTTGCGAATATCGCCGGCATCGTTAAAGTTAGCATAGAACTCAGGCAGGGTGCTGGCGGGGCCACCCGGCGTATAGGGAATATTAAAGTAATTATAGCCTGCTCCTTTAGATACGCTCCCCATTGAACGCGGCACATCATACCGGGCATGGTAGTTGGCGCTGCGGAAAGGGAAGGTGTTAGAGAATGTTGGGTCGTATGGAATGGCGAAAATAAATTCTTCCTTACTGCCCGCCGCATCCGGACCATTTGATGGATAGAACGCCTTCAAATAATTGGCCATGGGCGCAATGCTGAATTTACTGGAACCGACAATTTTATCACAGGCTGCAATACAATCGTCATATCTCTTGGTACCGGTATAATATTCTGCATTCAGGTACATTTTGGCCAGCAGGGCATACGCGCCCCATTGCGTGAACCGGCCATACGTAGCCTTACTAACTGTAGTGCTCAGATTAGGAATGGCTGCCTTTATTTCACTCTCAATGAAATTGAATACATCCGCCCGGGGTGATTTATCGCGCGGGGTAAAATCACCATATAAAGTATCGATGGGCACATTACCCCAGTTGTCCATCATAAAATAATAAGCAAGGGCGCGCACCATTTTCAACTCGGCAAAACTCTGATCTCTTGCCGCTCCTGCCGGTTGCGTTCTGGTGAGGATGGAGATCTGCTGGTTCACGGTACCAATGATGGTACTAAGCCAGGTCCAGTTACCATTCACATAACCATTGTCTTTTGTCCAGGTGTGGTAGTGCATTTCCAAATTCTGGCCACCATCGTACCAGTTACCGCCCCGGGCAGGCATAATGCCTTCATCGGTACTGTAGGTTTGCTGAAAGAAATATTCTGCAGCCACATTACCTCTTAGTGCTACATACACAGGGCCTGTAGCAGTGATGAAAGAAGATGAATCCTGCGGAAATATATCGGGCGTTAATTCTGAGGTTGCCTTTACGGTTATTTTATGACATGAGATCATTGCGCCAGCAGCCATCAGAGAAGCAGCTATATATATCAATCTATTTTTCATAATTCGCAATTTTGCTGGTTAAATTAGAAGTTTACGGATGCTCCAAATAAGAACGTACGCGTTTTTGGATAGAAGTTATTGTAATCTATACCGGGGGCCATACCGCCCTGGTTCACTTCAGGATCTATACCTTTGAATTTTGTAATTACGAAAAGATTGTTTGCTGTTGCATATAATCTGAGTGATTTGATATAGTTACTTATGTGCTTGAAGTTATACCCCAGCGTAGCATTATCGAAGCGCACATAGCTGCCACTTTCAATAAAGCGGGAAGAATACTTATAAGCATTATAGTCGGCAGTTGATTCATTGGCCGCATCAACCAGGATATTCGTGTATTGCGCAGTGTTTGGGCGGAACAGATCGGCACGGGTGGCATTGAAGATCTTGTTACCGAATACACCACGGATCGCAACCCTTAAATCCCAATCTTCATATCTGAATGTATTCGTCCAACCCAGCAACAGTTTAGGCTGCGCATTTCCGAGGTAATGGTAATCGGTTCCGCGCAAAGGGCTGGTAGTGGGTGTTTTCCCATCCCCTGATAAAAATTGCGATACGCCATTAGCGTCCTTGCCCATAAACTGCAGGGAATAAAATTGTCCCAGCGGATGTCCTTCTTTTAATAATTCCAGTGAGTTGCCCGACTGACCGGCGCCTTCAGGGAAACCTACTGCTGTAGAGTCGCCGCCAGCGAATAACGGATTCTTCAACTGGGTGATCTTGTTATCATTGTGGGCCAGGTTCAGGTTACTTGTCCACGTGAATTTACTGTTCGATACAATGTTTGCAGTAAGCGCCAGTTCGATCCCTTTATTTTCCATGCTTCCGCCATTGGCAGTGATAACGCCATTAGGCACGAGCAGCGGATCAACTTTATAAGGGAAGATCATGTCGGTCGTCTTTTTCTTATACACATCAATTGAACCACCCAGTTTACCTTTCAGCAGCGTGAAATCAACTCCTAAATTGGTAGTAGCCACTTCTTCCCATTGCAGATCGGGGTTATAGGCGTTCAACGGGCCATAGGCTGCGGCCTGGCCTCCATTGTAATACCAGGTGCCCTGGCTACCCATCAGGAACTGTGCGGTATAAGCGTTAAAACCGAAGGCATTACCGGTAACGCCATAGCTTGCCCGCAATTTCAGATCGCTAACCAGGTTCTGCGATTTCATGAAATCTTCCTCGCTGATGCGCCAGGCAACAGCCACGGCAGGGAAATAACCCCACTGCTTGTTTACGCCAAACACTGAGCTACCATCTCTTCTAACCGATGCCTGTAAAATATACCGGTCGTTGAGCGTATATTTTAACCGGGCAAAATCCGAGACCAGGCGTGTTTTTTGATAAATACCATCTGCTCCCAAACCAATGCGGGTTGTAAAAGCATACGGATTGCTTAAGGCCAGGTTTTGGTAACCGATATTGTCTACAGGGAAATTATACGTTGTTACCTGGAAACCATCGCCTGACTCGTTTTCCTGCCAGGAGTAACCTAAAACGGCATTCACATTAGAACTTCCAAAGGTCTTATCCCAGGTAAAGTATGTTTCCAGGATCTTGCTGGTATTTTTGTAAGCCTGCCGGTTAGCCTGTCCGTTTGTACCAAATGCCTGTAGTCCATGACCATAGGTAGTGGGATCAGGATTATCGTACATACCATTATAGTTCTTGGTGAAATATTTGTCGAGGTAAGAACCGTATACGTTTGAGTTGTTGAGATAATCCACGTTCAGGTCGTACGTAAGGCCGAAGGGCAGTTTTGCCTGCGCGGTCATTTGAGCCATCAGGTTATTGTACTTGTTGCTCTGCTGGCTATGGTTCATCATGGCCACCGGATTGTAATAACCTGAGTTTTTAAAGTTTTCGAAGTATGAGCCATCAGCATTCTTTACCGGCGATACTGGCAAATAGGTAGCTGATTGCAACAGCACGGTATTGCGGTAAGGAATATCATCGGCCGTGTTACTTGAATTGGTAACATTCAGCCCTAATTTCAATTTATCGTTAATCAGATACTGCTCAATAGACAGGCGTGCAATAATGCGTTGCAGGTTACTGTTCATTAAGATACCCGGCTTGTTGAAATAGTTCAGGCTGGCGCTGTAAGACCCATGATCGCCACCACCACCGAGGTAAATATTGTGGCTTTGTGACACCGCTGAACTGCGTTGGGTTTCTTTTTGCCAGTCGGTATTGGCGCCTTTGTCATCCGCAGGCGTAAATGCCACGTTGTTCTTTGACAGGAAATCCCTGAGTTGACCGGCATCCATCACATCGAGCCTGCGGGATACTTTTTCAAGGGCAACAAAGCCGTCGTATGATACCTGGGCCTGTCCCTTTTTACCTCTTCTGGTTGTAACAATGATAACGCCATTAGAAGCGCGGTTACCATAAATAGCGGTAGCCGCCGCATCTTTCAGCACATCAATGGAGGCGATGTCGGCCGGGGCAATCAGCGAAATATCAACGCCAGGCACACCATCGATCACATAGAAAGGTCCGCCAGGACTATTAATAGTAGAAGCGCCACGCAACACTACGGCAGCTGGCCGGTTAGGGTCGCCGCTGGCAGTAATATTCAACCCGGGCACCTTGCCTTGCAGTAACTGTCCTACATCGGCAATGGAGCCTTTATTCATTTCTTCCGGTTTAATAGTGGTAATAGCGCTGGTCAATGACTTGCGTGATGATTTACCATAACCAACTACCACGATATCGGTCAACATCGATGCAGCACTGTGCATGGTTACATTAACAGGTTCTGTACCTGACAGGGTAACTTCCTGTTCGTCGAGAGATACACCACTAAATACCAGTACATCCCCTTTTTGTGCGGGGATGGCGAAGGAGCCATTCGATTTTGTACTGGTTACCATATTCTTTCCCCTCACAGATACCGAGATACCTGCCATAGGATGGCCCGAGGAATCTCTTACAGTTCCGGAAATTTGGGATTGCGCCAGCATATACAGTGGCGATAACAAAAGCAGCAGCAACAGGTGAATGCCCGCACCTTTCGGGAGCGACTGACAAAGCAATCTCATAACAAAAGTTTTAGGTTAAGTGAATAATCTTCCATTCAGTTTCATAAACTGTCATTTAAATGTACTTGGTACATTTATCTACATAGTGATAAAAAAACACAACTTACCTGAATATTGTGTTTACATATTGATACATGCGCGCTGATCAGTAAGCTGCACGAAGGGCCAGCTTATTTGATCATTGCTGATAAAACAAGGAATGGATAAAGGTTCCGTGAAGTAATGTTAAAACCTGATGGTAGATGGTAGGTATTTAGCTATCAAATCTTCATAATAAGGCCGTAGTTGCTTCCAGTCTGGTGGTGTAGGATTTTTTGAATACAAATCATATGGATTGAACAACTTAACCCATTTCAGCATTTCGCGGTCATGGTCATCTAACAGGTGATCATAAGCGCCTTCCCGGTGCCAGGCATAAAATGAGTGATAGCGTAACATATACAGGCCAGGCTCGGGTAAATAATCCTTTAACATCTGGTATACATACTCATCATGCCCCCATGACATGTTCACACTGCGTAAACCGCAATTTTGCGTATATACACCCAGTTTAGTGCTAAAAACGGGATCAGTATAATCGGTATTGTTCTTGAAAAATTCAGGATAAACAACTTTATCGGAGTAAGCGCAACCAACGGGGAACGTATCGCCCACTACAGCCCATTGCGGTTCGCCAAACAGGCAAAGCACCTTGCCCATATCGTGCATTAAACCGGTAAGCACCATCCAATCAGGATGACCGTCAGCGCGAATGGCTTCCGATGCCTGTAACAGGTGTTGGAACTGATCCAGATCCGTATCAGGGTCAGAATCATCAACCAGCTGGTTCAGGAAATTAAACGCATCCCAAACACTCATTTCCTTACGGTTGAACTGTAAGAATTCCTTCCTTTTTTCCTGTACAAATGAATACGTTTGATGTGTATGGTTTAACCGGTAAAATTCCTTAACGGTATCCCGGGCGGGATCGTCGTAATTACGGTATTCTTCTTTTGATTTGTCTTTAACTATCGTATCAGGGTCCGGATAACGTTGCAGTACATCATCTTCCCATTCGTCCAAACTACCTAGCGGATTGATTTCTTTTTCGGAGAATTTTCCAGAAGTCGCCATAGCAATCGTTTTAGAAATATTTTATGACTTGTGTTAGTTTCCGGAACTAAGTTCAACTTTTTTGCTAAAGATTGTTAGCGTTCATTTAACTTTATTTACGAAAACGGTTGCGAGCCATTGCAGCATTTTGCATGGTAAAACAGTCTGTAAAACAAACAATTAAGGCGATAATTCTTCAATGAGCAAAGTAAACATAAAGGTTTTAGCAGACCAGTTGCAGCTATCGGTTTCCACTATTTCAAAGGCCTTGCGCGATAGTTATGAGATCAGTGATGAAACAAAAAAGAAAGTACTGGAGCTGGCTACGCGGTTAAATTACGTACCCAATCCTTACGCCAGCAGCTTGCGCCGGAAGAAAAGCAAAACCATTGCGGTAGTGCTGCCTGAAGTGGCCGATAATTTTTTCTCCCTTGCCATTAATGGGATTCAATCGGTAGCTGAAACCAAAGGCTATCACGTACTTATATATTTATCGCACGAAAAATTCGCGAATGAGAAAACCATTCTCGAAGATTGCGCGAGCGGCCGTGTGGATGGGGTATTGATCTCAATTTCCAGCGAAACAAATTCGGCCGACCATATAAATAGATTGCAGGGCAATAATATCCCCGTTGTTTTTTTCGATCGTGAACAGGAAGGCATTGAAACGGCCCGGGTAACTACCAACGATTTTGACTGTGGTTTCATGGCTGCCAATCTTTTACTGCAGAAAGGTTGCCATAAACCTGCTTTCGTTTCCATTTCAGAAAGCCTGCCGCTTCTTCTGAACAGAATGGAAGGTTTTAAAGCTGCCCTGAATAAGGCCGGCATTCCCGAAACTGACCAGCAGATCGTTTACTGCACTGATAATGATAGCATGTACAAACAAATAAAATCAATACTGCAAAGTGAACATCGCCCCGATGGACTGATCGCTTCTGTGGAGAAGATCGTTACCCCGGTTTATCTCGCCTGTCATGAGTTGAACATCCGCATTCCCCATGATATTAAAGTGATTGCATTTGCCACATTGGATACAGCACCTATTTTGAATCCCCCCCTCACTACTATTACTCAACCCGCTTTTGAGATCGGCAAAGCCGCTGCCACGCTGCTTTTCAAGGGAATAGAAAAGAGTAGCTTTGATCTTCGTAAGGAAAAGGTTGTTATTCCCAGTGTACTGATTGAACGGGAGTCCACTTTATAGGCAAAGGGCAAAAAGCCCTCGCAATCGTATTCGTAAATATTTTCGCTAAACCATGATTGGGATCATAATAATGAAATGAAAGAAATATATTGTGCAAAGAAACTAACTATCACACAGTTAACGATTGCGCATGAGCCTACATTTTGCCGACTACCTGATTATATTGGTCTATTTCATCTTTGTTATAGGTGTTGGATTCCTTATTAAAAAGAAAATAAAATCAAGTAACGACTTCCTTACCAGCAACCGTAGCATCCCCCTTTGGATCACCAGTCTTGCTTTTATCTCCGCCAACCTGGGTGCACAGGAAGTGATCGGTATGGTTGCTTCCGGCGCCAAATACGGCATTATGACCGTACACTTCTATTGGGTGGGTGCCATTTTCGCCATGGTTTTCCTGGGTGTTTTTATGATGCCCTTTTATTATGGAAGCCGCGCCCGTAGCGTGCCTGAATATCTTTCCCTTCGCTTCGATGAAAAAACAAGAGGATTGAACGCCATCTCTTTTGCGGTTATGACGGTTTTTTCGTCGGGGATCTCTTTATACGCACTGGCCAAATTAATGGAATCCATCCTGCATTGGGATTTCGATATTTCCATTTGGGTATCGGCCGGCATTGTAATGATCTATACTTTCCTTGGCGGACTCACCAGCGCTGTTTATAATGAAGTGTTACAGTTCTTCTTAATAGTGCTGGGTTTATCCCCACTGGTTATAATCGCGTTACAGGATGCAGGTGGCTGGGATAACATAAAACACCTGTTACAACCTGAAATGACCCATGCCTGGAAATACATGGGTAACGCCAATGATAACCCAATGGGTTTGCATTTTATGTCGCTGATCTTTGGATTGGGTTTTGTAATGTCATTTGGTTACTGGTGTACCGACTTCCTCGTAGTACAACGGGCCATGATTGCAAGGAATATGGGTGATGCACAACGCACGCCTATTATTGCCGCCATCCCCAAAATGATGATGCCTTTAATTGTAGTGTTACCTGGTGTTATTGCCATTACGTTAATGCAACCCGCCCTGGAGTCAAAAGGGTATCGCATTCCCACGGCTGCCAATGGGGAGCTGGATTATACCATGACCCTGCCTTCGTTGATTGCGCACTACTACCCCACCGGTATTTTGGGTGTGGGTATCACCGCCCTGATCGCTTCATTTATGAGCGGCATGGCTGGTAATGTAACTGCTTTTAACTCGGTATTCACTTTCGATATTTATCAATCGTATTTTGTAAAGAATAAAAGCGACCGGCATTACCTGCTGGTAGGAAAATGTGTTACAGTGGTTGGCATTCTTATTTCCATTGTCACTGCTTATATTGCCAAGAGCTTTAATAACATCAACGATTTTCTGCAACTGGTATTCGGGTTTGTGAATGGTCCGTTGTTTGCCACTTTCTTATTAGGCATGTTCTGGAAACGGACTACCGGGCATGGCGCTTTCTCGGGATTGGTTGCCGGTACTATTGCCGCCGCTATTACACATGGTGTTACGGTTGCCGAAGGAAAAGGCGGTTGGATAGCGCCGTTGTATCCCATCAAAAGCGGCATGGGACAGGCATTTATTGTTGCCGGCGTTTCCTGGACCTTCAATTTCTTTACAACCATCCTGGTAAGCCTGGTTACCAAACCCAAACCCGATGAACAATTAAAAGGGTTGGTGTATTCTTTAACAGAAAAGCCCAAATACCACCAGCAAAAATGGTATTTGCGGGTGGTGCCATTGGGTATATTACTGCTGGTCATCACACTACTGCTGAACTTTATTTTCTTCTAACAAAACATTGTTGCCATGTTAAAAAAATTAAACGATCTGCAATTTGTCATAGGCCTGTTCTTTTCCGTTGTATCGGTGATCCTGTTGTTGAATGTGCTGTTGGATGATCATAGCAGCAATTTAAATATTTATACAGGCTCTTGTTTCCTTGTATTTGGTTTGGCTATGATGTTGATCAGGGGAAAAGGAAACTAATAAGTATACTCCGGTGGTTCATAGAATTGTCAAAGAACTTGTTCAGTACTGATAACACAAAGGTAAATCAGAACCAATCTCATTTGTTAAATATGGGACGCTGTTCCCGGAATGATGTGACGGTTCGAGGAAAACGGTGGGACGTTTGGTAATTCGGGGCCGGGGAAGCAAAGAGGTGCCATTGAGTTACCATTGTGGTATCAATGAAGTACCATCAAGGTTTCAATGGTTGAACGCCCGCCGATTTTAGTTTGCCCACGATAAACGCAGCCAGTTGTTTGCCCTGTTGTTGCCCATTCTCAATGGCATCACGGTAATGGATGCCGCCGTACATGCGGGAGATAGCGGCTTCGGCGGCAGCTTGTCTGAAGGAGTTGAATGAACGCGCGGGAATTTCAAACAATGCTTCTGAGTTGTCAGTAAACATCAACTGATCGCCGAGCAGGTACGTGAGTACTTCTGCAGCAGCGGTTGACACCACACTATGCCCGCTGGTGTATTCAGGGAATGGTGGCGTTTGCAGCAAGGGCTGCCATTTTATATTGATGTAACGGTTGATATAGGTTTCCGGACGAATGCGGTTCGAACGGTATTTTTCATCCCAGCAACTGATAAAGGCATCCATGATGGTGATGCCTGTAAGCATTTGCACGGTGATGGTTTCGGTGAAATTTAAATTCGCTTTTTGTGCGGCAATGGCGGCAATGTTCATCCAGTGCCCGCCCGGACTGATCTTTTTAAACCCGATTGACATATGTCCCGAGGTGGCCACTACAAAGGGATTGCAATCCCAGAAAGAAGCGATGTTCAGTTGTTCGGGCGTGGGTTTTACAGAAACGTCATATACTTCTTTTGCCAGGCGATAAAAATCGCTGGTGCTGTCTTTACTGAAGGGAACAGGCGGCAAGGGCACAAACTGGTTACAGGAATCAATTATCAATGGCCGAATGGATTTCCAGTTGGGTTCAACGGCTTCCATATAAGCAGGCGGCGTTGGATACCAATACGCATCGCCTTTTACCGGCGTATAGCGTAATTGGGCGCTTAGCTTTCCATACCGGTCAGCTTTGGCATACTCTACTATGCGGGCTGCCAGGTAACTGGCCACAGCAACCGAACTATCAATAACAGATCGGGAAACTTTTGCTTTTTGCTGTTCGGCAATGAACCGCTCTTCATCTTCCTGCAGTTGATAACCCGAAGGCAGCATCAGCCGGCCGGTTTCCATAATACAATAAATGGCTGCAATGCGATGATCGTACTGTTTTGGTTGCATGGTAATAGCAGGGCGCTTGTATTGCTTCAGGAAATTATTGAGCGGTATCACTGAGGGGTCATGTTGGGAAATGAGCTCATAAGCGCCCAGTATACAATAAGCATAATAGCGCGCAGCCGCCGGCGGGTTCACCACATCGTGCATCATTACTTTTGATAATGAAAATACTGCTGGCTGCAAATAGCGGGTAAGGGTGTTTTCTGCCTTCCACTCTTTTGTTTTAACGGCCATGGTTTGTGCGGGCGCCTGTTGAAACAGGAAGCAAACAAAAAAAGAAATTAAACCGACGCCTGTCTCCAGACGCCGGCCTGACAATATACCAAACAAACGAAAATTGCTTAAGGGCATGTTACTGTACTTTATAAAATTGCATGGCGCTGTTACACACCCCTGCTATTATAAATTTTGTATTATTTGCTTTTAATTCCACGGCGGCTTTTACATCGCCTTTTATATCGAGCCCCGATAGGGGTTGATTGATATAATTGAAATTCCCCTTGCCATCGCCGGTTAGCAGGCAGCCATAACTGGCATCGATGCAACCGAGCTTTAACCGGTTGTCGGAATGATTACCGAATAACAAGAGGTCTTTTTTACCATCGCCATTAAAATCATCGGCGATGATGCTGGTCACTACGGAGAACTGCGCCTGCATGGGCAATTCAATGGGTATCATTTTACCATTCTTATTTAAGAACACCTGGCTCCGGGTATCCGTTACCTGCAGGCGATTGGCTTTTGCCAGTTCTTCCTTTGTAAAAATATCGTTGATGGTAGCTGTTGAATACGCCGCATAAGAAGTGAATACTTTTCGCATGGGATAGATCTGTTCATTCAGTTCATCCCGGCTTACAAATGGATAACTTTCCCCCTGAATATAATAGGTAAAGAAGGGATCGATGGATCCATTGTTATCGAAATCGGCATAATAAAGCACACCGGGTTCTTTTTCCGATACGTGTAAACAGGAATTCAATCCCAGGTTACCGGCGATAATATCATCGTAGCCATCCTGGTCCAGATCGGCGACCTGCAGCGTAAACCAGAAACCATTCGCTGGTTTATCAAAATACGTACTGGTTTTATCTACAAACCCTGTTGGCGTATTCATAAACACGGTTATCGGCATAAACTCGCCACAAAGCACCAGGTCTTTCCGGCCGTCTTTATCCAGGTCCACCCATTGCGCATCGGTGACCATGCCAATATTCGAGAATGGAACTGTGGCGGCAGTAAACTGTCCCTTGCCGTTATTCACCAATAAATAAGAAGTAGGCGCCAATGGATAACGGCCCGGGATTATCCGGCCGCCCACAAACAGGTCCATATCGCCATCGCCATCAAAATCACAAGGCCGCACACACGATTTACTGTTTGCGTTTACATTGGGCAATCCGCCCATTGCGGTTTTGAACTGCCCGTGACCATCGTTTATATACAATTCATCCTGCAACGCCCCAGAGCCGGGTTCATACAACCCATATCCTCCTTTGGCAATATACAGGTCCTGATCGCCATCGCCATCCACATCAACAAATGCCGCTGCCGAAATGGTGGATGAATTCTCGTCCCCGATGCTGCAATCAGGCGCTTCGTAAAATGATCCTTTTGCATTTTGAATATAGATCCTGCCGGGTTTATTTTTATCACCGCTTACAAACAGGTCTTCCAGCCCGTCTTTATTTACATCGCCTTTTGCCATTACCGGACCACATTTTGAATACATGAACAACATCAGCAACTGGCGTTTAAAATCATTTTCGCTGGCGTCGGTATGAGTGTAAGTAAATAATTTATTAGCGGGTGTGAAAATGGTTTTACCGGCATACACGGGATCATCGTCTATAACAGGTTTGGGTGGGTCGTAATTGATGGTGAGTTGTTGGTTGGCTGTTACATTGGTTAACAGTTGCACCGTACGATCGGGCCAAATGATCTTTATGGAGTCAACAGTAGTGGTGCTGTCGAGCCCAAAATGCAAACGGGTAGTAACGCATGACAAATACCCGCGGGTGGGGTTCAATTCTTCATATTGCACGCCATGGCGATCGTACACATACACTTTGGCGCCAATAGCAAACCAGTTTGGCTTTTTATAATGTAAAATAAGGGAAAGGTAACCAGCCTTCGAGTTCTCCCGCGCGGTATTCCTGTATACGAACGCATTGTCATTAATGTTATTGACCACCAGATCAAGATCGCCATCGTTATCCAGGTCTGCATATACCGCTCCTGATGAAACGGACGGCTTATCCATCCCCCATTGTTTCTGCTGGTTCGAAAATGTGCAATTGTGGTTGTTCCTGAAAATATAATTTATAACAGATGTTGAGGGCATGGCGCGAATAAGGTCCATCAGTAAAACCGGTTCGCGGTCTACTGCTTTTTTCACCTTGTAATCGCCCCAGTATCGTAAAAAGTCTTTGTTGGTATAGTCGCGGAAATAGCCATTGGTAATGAACAGGTCTTTGTAACCGTCGTTGTCATAATCGGCCATCAAGGGGCACCAGCTCCAGTCGGTGTTAGATACGCCGGCCAGTTGACCGATTTCAGAAAAGGTTTGCTCGCCGGTTTTACCCTGCCCATTATTCAACTGCAGCATATTACGCATATACTGCGGGTTTAAACCCTGATTTACCATTAGGGCAAAGGATTCATAGTTTTCCTGCAACTGCAACAATTTCTGTCGCCGGTTGTCTTCGGGCAACATATCGAGCGTAATGATATCTGGCAGGGCATCATTGTTAAAATCGGCAATATCAACACCCATGGAAAATTGCGACAGGTAACGCAGGCATTTATCGGCCTTATTGGTAAAGGTACCGTTGCCATTGTTGATGTACATGTAATCGGGTTCGTTATAATCATTGGTCACATATACATCCGGCCAGCCATCTTTATTGATATCGGCTATAGCTATACCCAGGCCAAACGTCAATGGGTTTTGTCTGAGGCCTGCTTTTTTGGAAACATCTACAAAATGGTTGTTCTGATTTTCGTATAATTTGTCGCCGGCCAGTTCATCTACTTCATCGCGATACCGGGCAAACTCCATGTTATCGATCTTCTTTACGCTGTGATTTAACAGGAACAGATCGAGATCGCCATCATTGTCGTAATCAAAAAAAGCAGCCTGGGTGCTGTAGCTTTTATCATCGAGGCCATAAGCGGCCGCTTCTTCTTTAAAGGTACCGTTGCCCTGGTTGATGAATAACTGGTTCCTGCGCATATCATCGGATACCTTGCCGGAATAACAAATATAAATATCCAGCCAGCCATCTCCATTTACATCGGCCATGGTAACACCTGTTTTCCAGCCACCGGGCCTTCCTGATAAATCCTTTCCTGCTTCTTTGGTAATATCTTTGAATTGCAGGTTGCCCATATTCTGAAATAACTTGTTCTCCCCCATGTTCGATGTCAGGAAAATATCTTCCAGTCCATCGTTATTGATATCCCCCACGGCCACACCACCGCCATTATAAAAATATTCATAGGCCAGTACATTCAGGTTCTCTGTTTCGCTGATGTGGTTTTCGAATTTTATGTTGGTTTGTTTGGGGTTTAGGAGTTCGAAAAGAGGAGATTGCCCTATGGCTTTTGTTGTCACAAGGAATATCAATGTGGTATGGATAGCCAATCGTAACATAAGCATAAAGAGAATGAAGTAAGAAGTAGAAAGTAGGTCGTGAAACGTGAAAGGGCTCCTTTATCAACTCTATCAACTACCAACTTCCCACTTCTTACATTATCAACTATATCAACTTGCATTTAACTCGTCAACTCGTCAACTAGTTAACTGGTCAACTATTACTTATCCCACCAAACCCTCGAAATCCAATCATCCCCTCCATTCAAATCACTCACACCAACTTTGTAATTAGCCGGGTTGGCGGTTGATTCGGTTGTGGGGTACAATTGTCTCCTTGGAATTTGTCCTTTCGAAAAATTACCTACGTATACAACCGGGCTTAAGGCAGGATAGCCTGATCTTTTCCAGTTGTTCCAGGCTTCCACGAAATTCATGAGAATGCCGGTGGTTGCCCAGTACTGTTCATTGATCATCTTTAAGGAGGCGTTCAGGGAACTTACATCCAACGGATGAGCTATTGCATATGCATCGGCATCTCCAGGACTAATTGCAGCGCTGCTGCCAAAGGCAGCCAATGACTGCAAACCAGCAGAAACGCCATTTTGGTAATGCATTGAAGCAGTGGTGGCGCCAACATTCCAGCCTCGTGCTTTTGCTTCTGCCAACAGGAGCTCCGATTCGGCATACGTTAATACAAACTGCGGACTATTCAAATCAGTATAGATGATAGTACGTGGCCGGCTATACAGACCTATAGGTGTGAAATCGCCGCCCGAGCCTGAACCACCGGGATAACCGGGCGCTTTGCTGATATCAGTTGCCCCGCCATTGAGGTCCCAGCCATTGGGCAGGCCCATTTGTTTGGAAAATGTATTATCACCAGATTTTGTTGGGTCCTGACCTGCGTTCAGTCCGGCTGGTGGTATTTCTGCTATGACGCTTACGCGGGGATCATTGGTAGCTTTCAAATAATCTATCAGCAATTTGCTCCACCTTACCTGGTAGAAATCGGCCGGGGTAACCAGCGCCCGGGAGTTTTCACTTCGGTAGCCATTGGTATTGTCTCCTTTTATGTAAGCATCTTCCGAAACGGATGACAGTGTTCCGCCCGCAGCAGCTTTCTCGGCATACTTTTGCGCGGTTGCAATATCCGCTTTTGTCAGTCGCATGGCCATGCGCAGCATGAGCGAATAACCAAATTTTTTCCATTTGGCTATATCGCCTGCGTAGGGGAACAGGTCGGCGCCCAGTTTCCCTTTTGTCGCATCAAACTTCGACAAAGCGGCATCCAGGTCGGTCAACATGGAATTATATACATCCTGTTGTTTATCATATACAGGCGTTGTTACATTGGTAGAAGCCTGCAATGCCTGGGAATAAGGAATATCCCCATAGATGTCGGTAATATATTGCATGCACAATACCTTCATTACCGTAGCAGCGCTGACCACATTTACCTTGTCGGGATTGGCGCCGTAGTTCTTTATAATTTCCTGCGCCAGCCGGGCTCCTTTATAACCCAGGTCCCAACCGCGGCCTGAGTAATCATTGGTATTCCCAGATGCTACATATTTATCCATATTGCTGTAATAGTTGGCAGCGCCTGAGGAGGTAGAGGCAAAGATCTGGGCCCAACCGCTCTGGAACAGGATGGAACCATTATAGCCTGTTATCCCATTTATATAATTGTACTGACTGCCTGATAAAAAGTAATCGGAGTTAAAATTTGAAGGCGGGGCTTGGGTTGGGTCAGTATTTATTTGTTCAAAGTCTTTGGTACAACCCGTTGCCAACAGCACTACCCCCAAACTTATATATTGAAGTATTCGTTTCATCTTTACAATTTTTACTTTTTAAATTTCAAATTCAGGTTAACGCCATATGTGCGGGTAGAAGGCAAACTGGTACCTTCAATACCAATGTAATTAATGGTGGAACCAAAATTTGATTCCGGATCAATGTTATCGCTCCGCTTCATGATAGTCCACAGGTTGCGGCCCACCAGTGAAATGGTGGCCGATCTGAAGATCACCGATTTGCTAACTATTTCTGTTGGTATACTATACCCTATTGTAACCTGACGCAGTTTGATGAAGTCGCCGTTCAGTACGCTGCTTTTGGTTATTCGTTGCGCTACAGCGGTGTAATAACCCTGGGCATCGGCTTTTGTGGTATTGGTATTGCCGTTTTCGAGCACACCTTTAGTAATACCATCGCGTCCATCGAGCGTCAACTTGTTCAGGCCACGGTAAATGGAATAAAAATTGGTAGCGCTGAGTATTTTATTCCCATAGTTATAATCGATGAGGAATGAAAGCGAAATACCCTTATAAATAAATTCATTATTTATACCACCATATTCTTTTGGCAATACACTACCCTGGGCCAGCAACGTATCGCGCCGGATGGGATAGCCCGATGCATCTACGATCATCTCTCCTTTTGAATTGTATTTATAATCATACGCCAGGATCTGCGGACCTGAGAAGCCTTTCACATAAGCTGTTACAGCATTGCCCAACGTAGCCCGGTTCTGTCCCAGATTTACGTTGTTGCCGGCTGCATCTGTTTTAAGCACTTTGTTGGCAATGGTAGTGAAGTTGACGGTGGCCGTCCAGCTGAAGTCTTTGCTTTTGATCGGTGTAGCGCTGACCTGCAATTCCAATCCCCTGTTCTGGGTTTGGCCATTGGCAATGTAACCGCTGGTATAGCCGGTTGCAATGCTGTAGGTAGCCCCCATGATCTCGTTCTTTGTTTTCTTGGTATACCAGGCTACATCGATATTCAATCGGTTAGCTAAAAAACGCAGTTCGGTTCCCACTTCAAACTCAGCAACGGTAAAGGGTTTCAACAAACCACTTGGCAATGAGGTATTGAACTGGCCAATAGGCACGGTATTGAAATTATTACCCAGCGAATAATACACCTGGGTTTGGTAGGCTTTTGATAACTCATTACTTGTTACCGCATAAGAAGCCCTGAGTTTACCAAAGTCAAGGCTCTTGATATGGGTTAATTCAGAAAAGATCAAACTGGCAGATACCGATGGAACGAAGATGTTGTTGTTGTCTTTCGGCAAGGTAGAATAAGCATCATACCGGCCGGTTGTTCCAACCGTTAAAAAGTTTTTATAGGCCAGATCGAGTGTATAGTAAGCAGAGTGAACTTCTGTTTTATAGAAAGAATAATCGCGGTTAAAGTTTTGTACATTATTCCAGCTATATTGATATGGGATGATGAACGGACCACCGCCGATCTTTATTCTTTCTTCCTGGTTCTTACGCAGGTTGGCGCCAATGGCTGCATCAAAAGATAAGTCTTCTGTTATTTTGTGCGTAGCGCCGATCAATCCATCCACATTCAACTCAAAGCGTTCTGTTGAAGAAAGGTCCTGTAAACTACCAGCTCTGTTGGTAGTGTATGCAGTTCCCCAGGGTTCTACCCTGAACAGCCGGTCATGAGCTACATCATAGCCAACGCGTGCCTGGGCGTACAACCATTTTGAGAACTGGTATTTTGCCGCTGTTGATGTAATCAACCGTTTACGGCCCAGGTCATTGTGGTACTGGTTCACTACAAACCAGGGATTGGTAACATATTCATCGTCGCTGAATTGGGTTTCATAACCTGTGGCAGGGTCATAGCCCGGCTTCAGGATGTTCTCATCAATATTAGTTGCAAGGAAAAAGCCGTTGTTGGGGTTCATAGGACCATCGCTCAGCTGTGCCCTGTTCTGTGATTGCTCATCAATATAATTGGCCACCATTTTTATAGAGAGCTTATCAGTAATGTTCTGATCAATATTCAGGTTAGCGGTCTTTCTTGTGAGACCACTGCCCCTTACAATGGAAGAGTTGTTCAGGTTTGATAATGATAAGCGGAATGAACCGTTCTCGCCGCCTCTTGAAACCGCTACTGTGTTGGTTACAGAAGGACCGCTGCGGTAAAAATTTTTGACATTGTCTTTTTGTGCAGAATAGGGATACATTTTACCATCGAACTGAATCACCTGTGAGCCATCCAGTTTGGCGCCCCAGCTTAACCGGCCCGATGCCTGCGCAGCCGCCGCTGTAGCGGGTTTAAGCCCACCTACACCCTGTCCGTATTCATACTGAAAATCGGTATAGTCGATGGCTTTGTCTACCATCGCGTTCAGGTTATAGTCTACTGAAAAATCATTGCGCTTGCCAGATTTGGTAGTAATAATAATTACGCCGTTGGAAGCTCTTGAGCCATAGAGGGCAGAAGCAGCCTGGCCTTTCAGCACCGTCATGGTTTCAATATCATCGGGGTTGATGTTACCGATACCATCGCCGTTATCGGCCCCACCCCATTCGCTGG
The DNA here is from genome assembly GCF_045805085.1 of Niastella sp. Taxonomy (NCBI): domain Bacteria; kingdom Pseudomonadati; phylum Bacteroidota; class Chitinophagia; order Chitinophagales; family Chitinophagaceae; genus Niastella; species Niastella sp. The sequence continues at coordinate 42,729 of NZ_JBJMLX010000387.1, read as the reverse complement.
AAGCGCCCCTTTGTGTGTTGTCCATCGGCACGCCATTAATTACAAACAGCGGTGAGCCGGGATTATTCATACTTGGCAAACCCCGCAATAATAATTTTACTGTTCCACCAGGACCGCCATTGGTGCCTGATACTTTTAAGCCAGCCACGCGGCCGCTTAATGAATTAGCTACATTGGTTTCCCTTGCCTGAGTTAACTGGTCACCAGCAACGGTTGACACAGAATACCCTACTTTCCTGGATTCTTTCGAAATACCCAATGCTGTTACAATCACTTCACCCAGTTGTTCTCCTGATTCCTGGAGGGTGATAGCGACAGTGCTTTGACTGGCAGGTACATCAATAGTAGTTTCGCCATAGCCAACTGAACTGGCTACCAGTTGAATATTACCAGCTGGTACCTGCAAACTGAATACACCGTTTATATCGGTGATTGTCTGATTATTTTTTCCTTTTACTTTAACTGAAACGGAGGGAATACCAGTACCAGCCTTGTCTTTGACAGCACCGGATATTTGCCGGTTTTGCGCCAGTACCGCAGCATGCAGCAAAATGAATGCAATTAGCAAGTGAACGTGTCTCATTAGCAGTGTGTTTTATAATGATTAAATAGCTCCCAGGAAAAGGTTGAGAACAAAATGACATAGCGATACCCGGCCGTCATTTTTCAGACTGCAAAATCATTTTAAGAAACTCCCTGACGGTGTTAAAACCCTTTTCAGTTAAGGAACGGTGAAGTGTTGAGCGTTTTGGTTATTCCTTATTGATGAACACGGATGGCTATACTGATGGCTATACTTCTCAATCATGCATAGCAAAAGCTAAACATGATGACATACTATAAGTGTGCGTGAATCCATTTTTTGTAATTAAGAAATAACAATTCTTTTATATCAGGCAACAATTTTCAATGATCTGTTGCACACTTTTAAAAAAATTACAAAAAGCTGATTACAATCAGCACAATCATTGACACTTCATAGTGTCACCGTTAGTTAAATTAATGGGTGGGAATTTATTGTACCTTACTGAAGTTGGTATTAAGGTTGCTGCAACCACGCCAATGTAAATCGATAATAGAGGTTACTGCTGATGAGGTGTATTACATTATCGGGGGTTTGTGTGGCGGCCAGGTACCCTTTTGGTTCTGCATGGGTGCTGTCCATTCTGAACATGCCGGTCCAGGCGCCGCCATTGAGTTGACGCATGTGTCCGTCGGTCAACAGTTTTATTACCGGCCAGGTTTTGCCTTCATCATAAGAAAGGGCGGCATACATGCCATAGCCTTTATATACTTCGCCATTGGGTTTGGTGAAGTCCATGCCTTCCACGGTTGATTTACCGGGACAGTGGGTAAAGGAGATCATCAATAAGGGACCTTCATTCAGGCGGCGCAGCACCAGGCGCTGTCCGCTGCTAATGGGCGGAAATATAGAAGGGCTGTATTGCCAGTTGGCGCCGCCATCGCCGGAGATACTCATGGTCATTCTTTCCCCTACCACACTATCTACCTTAATATTATCATTACGGCCGAATGCCAGCCAGCGGCCGTCTTTTAATTGTACAGCACTGCCATGGATACCCGCAATCAGTCCACCAGTGGCTCCATCTTTATACTGTGGTGTATTGGGCAATGTATAGGGCGTTGTCCAATGCGTACCTTTGTCTTTACTGATGTACATAGCGGTACCGCCGCGTGAGCTGGGATCAGCATCACAAAGCTGCACCAGCCAGCCTTCGCGGGTAACCTGTGAACCTGCGATCACCTGGTGACGTTTTACATGCTCAGGTTCTATCAATACCGGTTTCGACCAGCTGGCACCGTTATTGGTGCTGGTGCGCATAACCATGGCCAGGTTTTGCCAGTCGCCTGCGGCCTCTAATCCATTAATATGGTATAACGTTCCCTTTTGATCGTATACAAGAGAAGTGCCGGTGGTGTTTCTGTCGGGCACCATGAAAAACAGGGAGGCGGTATCCCATGTTTTTTTGCCGGCCCGTAAGCGGCTGGCCAGGATCGTCATTTCGCGGCCGGACTCTGCATTAGTGGTGAACCAGGCTGCCAGCAGATCGCCATTGGGGCACCACGTTATAGCAGGGCAATGATTGTGTTTATAGAAGGGGATACCGGTGCTGCTGTCGGGTTTTATTACAAATGCAATGGGTGTTTCAAAGATCGGCTGGGTTTCTTTTTGCCAAACATATTTTTGCTGATTTACCTGGGCGCTATTGGCAGGCATTGGTTCAGCCGGTAACGCCTTTGTTCGGGGCAGAGCGCCCTGCACTATTCTGAAACCGGTGAGCCAGTGTTTATCATCGGGCAGCATACCCTGTCGGTTAGCCGAACGCAGGTAACGCACGGGGGTATTGTGGCTGCCGCCCCGGGTAACCCGGCTCATGCCGGTTTGCCTGCCTACAGGATCTGTTTGTGGATTGGCGACATAAGCGCCATACCAGTCGCTGCACCATTCTTCTACATTGCCATGCATATCATACAATCCCCATTCGTTGGGCGGCGTTTGCGCTACCTCCAGGGATACCGGCACGGGGGTGCGATTGGTGTGTTGTAGTTTCTGGTATTCGGCAGGCAGTTCATTGCCTGTAAAATAATCGGTGGTAGTGCCTGCCCGACAGGCATATTCCCATTCTGCTTCCGTTGGCAGGCGATAGGGTTTGCCTTCCCTGCGCGATAACCAGGCGCAAAAAGCGACAGCTTCTTCATAACTCACAAAAACCACTGCTTCCTCATCTTTTATGGAGAACCCATATTTACCACGCAGCTTGCTATGCTCAGGATCAAATGCTTCGTATTGTTTGTTGGTGATCTCCGTGGCCGACATTTTGAAACCTTTGGAGATGGTCACCGCATGTACGGGGCTTTCGTCGGCATCTTCTTTTCCACGTTCCGATCCCATGTTGAAAGTACCTGGCTTTATATCGACCAGTTGTATCCCAATGGAGTTTTTTTGCTGGGCAATACTTTGCAAACCGGATTGGAACAGGAATAAACAAAACAAAACAAGCCACCGACAGAACATATTATATATGGGGTTTATTTGCAGATTGGTTTGTAAAATAGTAAATATCTGCTAATGTTAAAGACGGGCGTGGGGGGCAGTAGGTTGCAGGGGATTAAAGCGAAGCACTAACGTACCAGACAGTGGTTCAAGTTTGTTAGTTATTTAGTTCGTAGGTTATTAAGTTCATAGGCTCCCGAGAACTGGTCGCCACTCGCCGGTTTCCGGTTTCCCGCCCAAGAACATAATCTACGAACTTAATAACTTATGAACCTAATAACTGCGACTTAGAACACAGCACTCAGCACTTAAAACTAAGGACCCGGAACTATGTATTGAGCCGCTACATTCCAACCCTCCACCTGAATTAGAAGTGGATTAGAATTTTCATATTCTATTGTGATCGTCTTTTCGGCGCCCGGTAATACGGAGAAATAGTTATCACTATAGAACACGGGTAACACCCGGGTTTTGGTTTTTGCATCGAGCAGGGTAACCCGGTTAAAGAAGGCAACGGGATCGTTCACCGCATTGGTGAGCGTTACGGCTATTTTTCCTTTGCCCGTTTGACTTGCTTTTACTTTTAATGCTGCAGACGCCATTGATTGCAAACCGGAATAATGACCGCCTGCATCGGGCAGCCAGTAACAATTATCACTGACTACCTGCTTTTTTTCATTGAGTAATTGCAGGGAAAGGAACGCGCCTTTGTCTTTTGCGAGCTTGCCTGCCAGGTCTTTTACAGATAGTATCCGTTTTACCGATGTAGGTTCTATATACGTGAATACCTGGGTAACAAAACTGTCTTTGCCGTTCAGCTCATAAAAATGCACTGTCAGCATCAGGTTCCTTTGTTCTGAAAAACTGTTGTTCACTATAGTAACCATGCCATCCATAGGGTTACACATCACATGCACCGGTTCGCTGCCATTGCGCAAACCAAACAAACAGGCGTTGGGATCGAGGTAATAATCATACATCTGTCCGCGTAAGGCTGTCCAGGGGTTTTGGGTTTTCCAGATGATGAACCCGGTATACCAGTCCCACATGTGGTTACTAAATCCTTCGGCGAGGGCGCGGTACTGATCGTAATTTACCAGTTGCGCTTTTTTGGCAAAATCGGCCACGTCTTTGGCGGGGCCATAGGGGTCGATGTACTGGTCGTAACCAATGTATTTATGATAGTCCCAAACGGGGTCTACTTTGTTGGAAGGATATTGCGGCACCTGCATATTTTCTGCTGGCATAAAACGCTTCAGGGATTCATAATCACCTACGCCTACCGATCCTACTTCTGAATTGAAAGGAAAAGTGCGGTGCTCCCAGAAAGTCACGGGATCCTGTATACCATAGGGTCCGTCGCCATTACCACCCAGCGTATTTAACGACATCTCATCGCTGTTGGAATAATCAACAAACCAGCGGGTGCCATCCAGCGCCGGCAAAATGGAATCCTTCATGGGACGTAAAATATCTTCGGGCGGCGTGATCTCGTTGCCACCGCACCAGATAGCGAGGGATGGATGATTACGCACCAGTTTTACCTGGTCGGCCACCGATTGCAGGAACAGCGTATGATCGTCGGGGTATTTTCTGCGTGTCCATTGGTCTTCTGATTTCATGGGGTCAACCCAACGGCCATTGCAATCGCCCGACATCCCGAAATCCTGCATTACAAGCATGCCATATTTATCGCAGGCGTTGAAGAACTCTGGCCGCTCAATAAGCGCCCCACCCCATACGCGGATGAGGTTCAGATTCATATCGCGATGATAACGCACTTCGGCATCATAGCGTTGATCGGTGAAACGCAGCATGGCGTCGGAAATGATCCAGTTGCCGCCTTTGATGAAGATCTTTTGTCCGTTTACTGCTATCTGTTTGCTTCGGGTGTTGGTATTCCAGCTGGCTTGAATTTCTCGTACACCGGTTGTTATGGTTTCTTCATCAGTAACGGTTTGTCCGGCTTCCAGGAATTGAAAACGCAGGGTATATAAATTCTGTGGGCCATAGCCATTAGGCCACCATAATTTCGGATTGCTGAGCTGATACATGGGCAGGGTCACTTCTTTCACTGAACCAGGTTCAATACTCACGGTTTGTTTTACTACCTGTCCATCTATTTGATATTGCAGCACTCCTTCTTTCTTTGAAGTAGTCGGGTTCTCAAGTTCTGCGCTGGCCATGATCTGGGCCGGCGCCTGTGGGCCTTCCACGTTACGCACACCCGGCACCAGGGTAACCACATGCGGGTTTTTAATATTCACGCCACCGGTTCTTTCAATATACACTTTATCCCAGATGCCGGTATTGCGATCACGCATAGGTTGTATCCAGTCCCACCCCGCTACATATTGGTGCGATACGTTGCGGGCAATAGTCCCATCCCCACCTTGTCCGCCATTGGGATTACCAACAGGATCGATGGGATATACAATCACCGCTAAGCGATTAGGTCCGTTGCCATTCAGCAATTTGGTTATGTTGTAGGATTGGCGAAGGAACATTCCGTAATGGCGGGCGCTGTTCAATTGTTTGCCATTTAGAAAAACATCACAGCTGTAATTAACACCTCTGAATTGCAACCATACCTGGTCGTTACCCGGCGCCTTTTCTGTAAACTCCTTTACAAACCAATAGGTGTAATGGTCGCGACCGGTTTTATATATGTCAGGGATCTTTTCATTGTTCAGGCCATAAAAAGGATCAGGCACTTTTTTGTTATTCAGTAAAGTAGTTAGCACCGTGCCGGGCACTGTGGCCGGCATCCAGCCTTTTATAGAATACGATGGCGCAGAGATCTTTTCGCCGGTGGCTTTTACTGAGCCAATGGGGGAACATACCCAACCGTTGTTTAATTCGTAACGGGTTTGGCTCAGAGTTATCTGATTTACTACACACACTAATAATATTAACCAGCTAAGTATTCTCATATTGCAGTTTCTTATTCGTGAATGGTCAATGGTGAATGGTCAATAGCTCGCGATAATCGTGAAACGTCAAACGTGAAAGGGCTCGCGATTATTTGAGCAGTATAAACGAACTTGGTCCGCCCGAAATTCTTTGCCCTTTGCCCTTTGCCCTACTTCTTTCCCCCTGCTTTAATAGTAGCTACAATCTTTTTATCAGTTGAATTACCACCGGCAAATACATTATACGAGCCGGGGTATAACTTCCAGCTATTGGTAGCCAGGTCCCATTTCTGCAGATCGGCTGCCGGAATGGTCAATTGCACAATTTCTTCGCCACCGGCTTTTACATGCACCCGTTTGAATGCTTTCAGTTCTTTCAATGGCATCCGGTCTACGGGCGGATATTCAACATATACCTGCACCACTTCATCGCCATCCATGCTGCCGGTGTTCTTAACTTTTATAGAGAAAGAAACACTGTCTTTGACCGTACGGATGTTCGCGGGCATTTGTTGCCATTCATAAGCAAAGGAGGTATAACTTAATCCATAACCGAAAGGATATTGCACTTTACCATTGAAATATCGGTACGTTCTTCCCTTCATGGCGTAATTGTCGTAAGCCGGCACATCGGCAAATGACTGGTAAAAAGTTACGGGTAAGCGACCGGCAGGTGATACGTTTCCAAACAGGATATCTGCCAGGGCATTGCCGCCCTGCTCCCCGGGATACCAGGCCAGGATGATGGCATCGGCATAAGGTTCTATGGCAGAAAGATCCACTGCACTGCCGGCAGTAATTACAGCGATGATGGGTTTCTTATTGCCTTTGCGCAGCGCTTTCATAAAAGCAATATGCGCAGCCGGTAAACTCATGTCGGGTTTGTCGCCTCCTTTGGCAGCCAGAAAGGCATCGCCTTCCTCGCCTTCATACACCGGTGTCAATCCTATCACCGCTACTGTAATATCGGCATTGCCCGCTGCCCAGATGCCCCCGAAATGGGTAGTATCGTTGTAATCGCTGCCCTGGTCATATTCTACGCGGGTACCGGCATCTACTGCATTGGTTATGCCTTCTACAAAACTTACCGCACGATTACTTACGCCGTGATAGTTACCCAGTAAAGCATCCATAGAAGCGGAGTTGCTACCCAGCACCATAATAGCAGGATATTTCTTTTTATCCAACGGCAATAACTGGTTGCTGTTCTTTAACAACACCATGCTTTGCTGCGCCATGGCCCGGGCAAGCGCTGCATGGGCAGCATTGGCTACGCTATCTGCGCCATATTTATAAAATGGATTGGCAGTGGGATCATCATAAAAACCCAGCTTGATCTGCGTGCGCAGCAAATGCGCCAGTGAGCTGTCGATATCTTTTTCGGTCAGCAGTTTTTGTTCTATTGCTTTCTCTACATCTTTTTGTAACACGTTTGAACAATCAAGGTTCACCCCGGCTTTGATAGCGGCGGCTGCCACTTCCACCCCGGAGGGCATTACTTTGTGCCGCATAAAAATATCATCCAGCGCACCGCAGTCTGTTACTACATGGCCTTTGAATTTCCATTCATTGCGCAGAATGCTGTTCAATAAAAAATTGCCAGTGCAACAGGGCTGGTCATTCAGGCGATTGTAACCGCACATCACTGATTCCACCCCGGCATCAACCAGGGCATGAAAAGCATAGAGATAAGTTTCGCGCAGGTCTTTTTCATCTACGATGGCGTTAAAGGTATGTCGGCCGTTCTCTGGTCCGCTGTGCACGGCAAAGTGTTTGGCGCAGGCCGATGTTTTTAAATAGCGGGGGTCGTTACCCTGCAAACCTTTTACAAAGGCCGTTCCCATGTGTGCGGTAAGAAAAGGATCTTCGCCATAGGTTTCCTGTCCGCGCCCCCAGCGTGGATCGCGAAAGATGTTGATATTGGGCGACCAAAAGGTCAATCCCATATATTGCAGGTGCCGCCCCTGCGCCAGTGATAAATTGTATTTGGCGCGGGCTTCTGTGGAGATAACAGTAGCGGCTTCCTTCAGTAAACCATCGTTAAAAGTGGCCGCCATCCCAATGGCTTGTGGAAATACCGTTGCTACGCCGGCTCTTGCCACGCCATGCAGGGCTTCGTTCCACCAGTTGTAAGCAGGTATGCCCAACCGTTCTACCTCTTTGCTGCGATAGCCCAGCAACGATATCTTTTCCTGCAGGGTCAACTGATGCAGTAAGTCGTTTACCCGGGCCTCCATTGGTTGTTGGGAGTTGCGGAATACAGCTGTACTGTTTTGTGCGTGCAGGTTTGTTACTATAAAGCAGCTTAGTAGAAATGAAATGCTTTTATTCATGTTAAGTTCCTGTTATTAGATTCGTAGGTTATTGAGTTCGTTAGTTGTCCACTGCCTTTTTCAATTCAGTCAACACAGGCTTCTGTACAGTTGGGATCTCCGGCTTAATATGCTCATTCAGCTGCTCAAACACCACCATTCTATTCGTTCCGGTTTTAAGCCAGCACCCGGGTAAGTATAAGGTTTGTTGCGGGCCTATCTGCCAGTAGCGGCCCAGGTTGTGGCCGTTTACAAAGATGATCCCTTTGCCCCAGCTGTGCAGATCTAAAAATACATCACCGGGTTTTGTTACAGTGAATGTACCGCTGTACAGCGCTGCTTTTCCTTCTATTTGTTTTCCTGAACGTACAACAGGCTGTTGGGTAAATGGCAGTTTGTACATATTCCAGTTGCCCGTGATGGCTTTATCATTTATCAGCACCGGTGATATGATGCCTTTGTTATTATGTACGATCTCACTGCCATAATTAATACGACCCATATTCTCTACCAGGATGTCAAGTGTACCGTTTGCAGGAATATTTACAGTGGCCGTATATTGTTTATTCATTCGATTCAATACCGCCACTTTCTTTCCATCTATATACACCACGGCATAATCACGCAATCCATTTACCTGTAAATTGCCCTGTACCGGTTGTGTGAACTTTTTGCTGTACAACACATACCCATGTCCCTGGTTCAATGCCTCAAAGGTCAATGGTGTATCTGCCATTACCGGTTTGATGGTTTTCTTCCAGTCAAACACATCCATTGATTGGCTTAATTGAATGGGTGGCAGGGTGATCACCGGCATTTGAGCGGGAATCTCCGGCACCGGATATTTTACATATTGTTTCATCAGCTCCCGCACAGCCAGGTATTTGGGTGATGCCCAACCTGGTTCGGTAATGGGCGCATCGTAATCGTACGAGGTGAGGTCGGGTTGAATGCCGTGGTCTTTGTCGTAATTGGCGCCGGAAGTAAAGGCAAAGTTGGTGCCGCCATGCACCATGTATACGTTGAAGCTGACGTCATTCTTCAGGTATTTTTCTATCTGCTCAGTAACCTGTTTGGTGGGTATATTCGGGAAAGGTTCCGCCCAATGGTGTAACCAGCCAGGATAATACTCCGCCACCATATACGGCCCCTGGTTGTTATGGTATTTGTTCACCTGCTTTTTCAGGTTCTCTACATCGCCTTCACCATTGGCAGCGGGTAATACATTGGGTAAAGAACCGCCATCAAACAACCAGCTTCCGTCTGATGTAAAGAAGGGACCTGTTAACCCGGAATTGATCAGTAATTGATGGATGGCTTCATTATACCGGCGGTGTTCGGCCAGCGGTATATCTTTTCGTTGCGACACGTAAGACCCAAATTCATTTTCCACCTGTACCATAATGATGGGCCCGCCTTTGCTTACCAGCTGGTCTTTTACCTGTTCGGCCAGTTTGTTGATGTATGTTTTGCAGGAATCTAAAAAAGGCTGGTTGTACGCTCTAATCACCAGGCTGGTGTCTTTCAACAACCACCAGGGGTATCCGCCAAATTCCCATTCGGCGCAGGCGTAAGGACCGGGTCGCAGAATCACAAATATGCCTTCTTCTTTGGCAATGCGCAGGAACTCCCTGAGGTTGTGGCTACCGGTTGTGAAATCCCATACCCCCGGTGAAGGGTTGTGATAATTCCAGAACACATAGGTGGCCACCGTGTTCAGCCCCATTGCTTTTATCATTTGTAACCGGTGCCGCCAGTAAGGCGCCGGGATGCGGGCATAATGCATTTCACCTGAATGTATTTGAACCGGTTTGCTATCGTAGATGAATTGCCCATCCTTTATTTCGAACGAATGATGGCCCTGCGCTATGACAGTGCCGGTAAACAAGACGCCCAGTAAACCACTCACCCATCTTTTTCTTATGCCCATACTATGCTACTACTGATTGTAATTGTTATTAATAGATTGCCACATTGGAAATTACCGGACAGGCTTTTGATGCCGTGATGTTTATCCGCACCTTACCGGCTTTTACCGGCGAAAGTTTTAAAATGCGTTTATACCCAATGGTGGTTCCGGTAGCTACCTGTTGCCAGCCGCCATTATCCTCCACTTCTACCGTAAATGATTTTACACGTTGTCCCAGTTTGATATATTCCTGCAGCATCACGTATTTGATGGTTTGCAGCTTACCGGTATTTATTTCCAGCGATGCAGTGGTTACCCCATCATCTGTTGCCCAGTAAGTATCCGGATTGTTATCTATTGCATTTGACGGTGCATAGGCGCCTTCTTTACCCCGGTAATTGGAGGCAATTGCAGTTGCGCCCAGCGCCTTGTTTTTACCAAACTCGCGGTTCAGCAGGTTTCGGAATCCATAAAGAGATTTTACGTCTCTTTCATTAAAAATACCGCGTTGATCGGGCGGTACATTCAACAACAACACTGAGCCACGGCCCACCGATGTGAGGTAGATATTAAAAAGCTGTTCGGGCGTTTTTACCAATGAATCTTCTTTTTTATGGTAGAACCAGCCGGGCCTGATGGACACATCCACTTCTGCCGGGATCCATGTGGTACCATCTTCAGATCCTTCGTTCAATAGTTTTTCTATCTCAGGCTTTCCGGCGTATAAGGTATCCGGTGTTATCGTATTCCAGTTGGTTTCTCCCGCTTCGCCTCTTTCATTGCCTACCCAACGCACACCCGGACCGGCATCGCTAAAGAAAATAACATTAGGTTGTATTTGCCGAACCATCGCTAATGTGGTTGGCCAGTCGTAATAAATTCTGCCATCAATTTTACGTTTTTCATTGGCGCCACCATAATAGCCATCGCCGCCATTGGCGCCATCGAACCACATTTCAGTAATGGGTCCGTAATTGGTGAACAATTCCTTTAACTGGTTGCGATAGTAAGTAACGTATTCGGGCTTACCATAATCGGCCCGGTTCCTGTCCCAGGGCGACAAATAGACCCCAAACTTCAACCCATATTTTTTACAGGCATCGGAGGCCTCTTTTACGATGTCGCCTTTGCCGTTTTTATACGGACTGTTCTTTATAGAATGTTCGGTGTATTTGGTTGGCCACAAACAAAACCCATCGTGGTGTTTACAGGTAAGGATCATTTGTTTGAAGCCGGTTTCTTTCAGCACGCGCGCCCATTGCATGGCATCGGTGCCAGCAGGATTAAATAATTTTTCGCTCTCGTTGCCCAGGCCCCATTCACGGTCTGTAAATGTATTGATGGTGAAATGTACAAAGGCATTGGTCTCCATCTGTTGCCAGGCCAGCTGACTGGCGGTAGGCAAAGGCCCTACAGGCGCAGGTGGATCTACTTTTTTCAGCTGCGGTGCTAAAAAGCCAAGAGAAACCGTTGCTCCTATAGCGATCGTGATAAAACCTTTCCTGAATGTCATATTCTCCTGATTATATTTAATGTAATTATGTCTCAAGGTGGGTCTCCGCCAGCCGGCGGAGACCCATCTTCGTACAATCAATCAGCCGCTACGATAAACTCAAATGCCAGGGCCGGATTGCCTTTTGCTTTTTGTATGGCAGGCGGCACCGAAATTATTACCTTCTCCTCCTTCACCGTGTATTTAACCGGTGCACCGGTTGACAACAATTTTATTTTGGAACCTTTTGCCGGTACGTTGACCGTCCATTCAATGGTAGCGGGTACGGGCGCATTTTCATCCAGCAACGCCAATGCATACACCGATTTTGAATGGTTCGATTGCGTGAAATACACCTTGCCGCTTTGATACCCCTGAATAGGACGGGTGTTATAAATAGCCTCGCCATTTACTTTCAGCCAGCTGCCGATCTCTGTAAGGCGTTGCACTACCGGTTCCGGCAGCGTGCCTTGCGGCGTAGGACCAACGCCCAATAACAAACTGCCGCCTTTGGCCACTACTTCTATTAACTGGTGAATGACCTTGGTTGACGTTTTTAATTCATCATTGGGTACATAACCCCAGGCATTGCCCAGCGTAATACAACTTTCCCAGGGATGATCGAGTTGTTTATCGGGCACACGTTGCTCAGGCGTTTGGTAATTTTCATACGGGCCATGCACGGTTCTGTCAACGATCAATAAACCCGGTTGCGCCTGACGTGCCATTGTAGCAATGCCAGGCATATCAATATCCTGGCTCCATGCCGGAATGGCAGCACCCCAACCTTTTACTTCTTCGGTTACTGTTTCCAGCGGACGTACCCAACCTCCATCGAGCCACAGTATGTCCATGGAACCATAGTCATGCATCAGCTCGCTGATCTGGTTATACGTATATTGTTTAAACTGGTTCCAGCGACCGGGATGTTTACGGATGTCGTAATTGTTATTGCGATCGGGTGTGGCATACATGGGCCACCAGTAATATGGACAATGCCAGTCGGGTTTTGAAAAATACGCCCCGATCATCAATCCTTTCCGGCGAAAGGCATCAAACACATATTTGGCCACATTGGCTTTGGGGTTATCGGCAAACGGCCCGTTGGTGATCTTGAAATCGGTTTGTTTTGTATCGAACATACAAAAGCCATCATGGTGTTTGGTAGTGAAAACCAAATAGCGCATGCCTGCATCTTTTGCAGCCTGCGCCCACTGATCAGGATTAAATTGCGTGGGATTGAAATCTTTCTTCAAGCCCCAGTACCATTTTTTAAACTCACCATAGTCGCTGTTGGTGTCGCGGCTGATCCAGTCTTCCGAACACAAGGCCCATGATTCAATCATGCCGGGCACCGCATACAAACCCCAGTGAATGATCATTCCAAACTTCTGGTCGCGCCAGTGTTCCAGCTTTTCTTTTACAGCCGGATCCGCAGGCCACTCATATGTTGTCGATTGCGGATGTATGCCCTGCTCCTGTGCCTGTGTTGTTATGGTCAGGAGTACAAAAAAAGAAATGATAAGTGACCGCATACTCAACTGTTTTGTAGTTAACGTACTGATGAACATAATGGGGGTGCTGGTTTAAATTTTACTAATCTGTAACCATATCGTACAAGGGCAGCGCTCAAATCTAAGTACTGATAACAAATTTTCAACGATACTTACCGGATTTTAAAAAGTTCGCAGGACAATTATTTTACGTCCCAGAAAATTTTACCGGTGCGAACGTCCTTATCCCGCACGGATGCATAGTTTGTATTATATGAAGTTTCGCTGGCAGGATATATCAGCCGGGATGGTGGTACTTCATACCCTGGTAGTGTAGACGGATAAAATTGTAATACAGGTTGCTTGGTCCTGCGGTATTCTGCCCAACCCTGTACCGATTGCAGAAAGCCGAAATGCAGCCATTTCTGAACCCAGATCTTCGCCAGCTTTTCGTTGGTAGTGCCTTCATATTTCATTTGGTCGCTTTGTAAAAAACCGGCAATTTCAGTTGAGGCAGGTGGCGTCAACGGCATACGGGTAACGGTATTCAGGCTGTTCAGGTAATAGTAAAAGGTAATGGATTGCCGAACGGCCGTTTCATACGCAGCCTTTGCATCGCCACCACCCCATCGTTCCCAGGCTTCTGCTTTCAGGAAATTCACTTCCGAGGCGGTGATCACAATACCGGGCAATTTGCTGTTGAATAAAAATGTGGCGGAATCCAATATGGCATAGCGCCCCATGTTCACCTGCTGCGTTTCGGCATTATCACTCACCGGCATGGCCCGGTAACCGGTATTGCGGATGAACTGGTCACCATCCGAACGGCCATACTTATCAAATAGTACCGGAATGCGCGGATCACTGCAGGGATTCATCACCGTGTTCAACATATAATCCGGCGCCATATAATTGAATACTTCGGTGAGGGCATTGTGCAGATCACCTACATAATTGGTCAACGGTTGTAACAATACATCGGTTTGCGGCGGCGCGTAATTCGTGGCGCCATCAACCAGGGGATATACCGATGGATTATTGATTATGTTCAGCACTTCGGTCTTTGCTTTTTCTTCACTAACAAAAGAGATCCGCATCAGCAAACGCAACCGGATGGAATTGGCATATTGCTGCCATTTGCCCAACTGGCCATTTAATAATATATCCTGTTTGGCAAACAATGTTTGGGTAGCGGGTAAAAGCTGGGCGCTGGAAAAATACAAGGCGGCATTTTTCAATCCATCCAGCATGGCATCGTATATACTGGCTGCATTGTCGAACTTTGGGGGCGTCACACTGCCGGTAGTATTTACATTACCTGCTTCTGAAAAAGGAATATCGCCCCACATATCAACTATTTGGGAAGCCTGGTCGTACATCACCACTTTGGCCGCCATGTAAAACACTGCGGCAGCGTTCTTTTGGTTGTCATCCTGTATTGACTCGTATAACGATTCTATTAACCGGTAATGCGCCATAATGCCGCCTTTGCCGCCATCAATTGAATTACTCGGCTGGTAGAAATCATTCCAACGGTCCTGAGTATAACCGGCATTTTGTTGATAGGCCGTGGTATAATTTAAATAGCCTAATGATTGTGTATAGATGCCAGTTTGCATGGCAATAAACGTACGCACATTCCAGTAAGAAGGCCGCACCCGGTCATTGTTCAGCATTTCGGTAAAAAACTTCTCTATAGAGGGCTGCACCGTTTGATCGGGATCATTATACAGCTCAGCCAGTTTTTTCCGGCAACTGCCTGCAGCCACTGCCAGGAACAACAATAAAGAGATAATATATTTTACCTGTCTGGACATTTAAAAATCAAGGTTTACTGAAAAACCCATGCTTCGCGTTGCAGCCATAGACCCTTCATCCACACTTTGCCTGATCCAGTTGGAACCAATGGTTGCCTCGGGATCGATGTTCTTTAACGTACGGTAGAAATAGAACAGGTTTCTACCGATCAGCGAAATGCGGATATTATTAAAATGCATCTTGCCTGCAAATTTGGCCGGCAATGAATAGCCCACCACCAGTTCGCGCAATTTTACATAACTGTTATCAACAACAGCACTTTCATTTATCGAGGAAGCGCCCCAGATAAACGTGTTCATATAATAATAGGCGGCATCGATGATCTGGGTATTTTCCTGCCCCGTCACCGTTACGCCCGGCAGTATAACGCCATCGTGAAATACCCTGCCTGCGTTGGAGGCTTTTGCACTATGGCTGGGTAACAATATTTTTTGACCACCAGGGTCGATATAATAAGGTAACCCGCCATGTTCTTCATCGCGGTACTGCAGCGTGCTTGTATACATGCCGGCGCCGATATTATATTTCAATGGCGGCGACACCAGTTTACCGCCCACCCGATAATCAAGAGCGCAATCGAGCGAAAAATGCTTCCAGGTCAAATTGTTAAACCAACCGCCGGTTAGCTTTGGCATTACATTGCCCACTTTCTCATACCGGTTGTTATCGATGGTATACAACCCATTCGATCCGATAATATAATTGCCGTTATTATCTTTTAATCGTGGATAGACATAGATGTTACCAATTGTTTCATGTTCTTCGGCTACTATTCTAAGCCCATTTTGTTCGGCTTCATAAAATGTAATATTATTTACCCCTGCAGCGAGTTTGCTCACCTTTGACCGGGATACTGACATATTAACCTGGGTTGTCCATTTAAATTTCCGGCCAAGAAATGGCGTTGCCTGAATTCTTGCTTCCAATCCATTGCTTTGCAGTTCTCCTGCATTTACCAGTTTGGTCATGGCGCCTGAACTGGCAGGTACGCTCAGTTGTACGATCTGGTTAACGGTGCGGCTTTTGTACCAGGTAACATCGAACCCCAAACGGTTTCTGAAAAGCATGGTTTCCAACCCCATTTCCAATTCATATTTATTCTCAGGTCTGATGTTGTTGTTGCCTGCATTCATTTGCGAATTGAGGGCTGCCACTGTTCCCTGTACCGTGGCTAGATTCTGCTGGGTATAGTTAACTGGCGAAGTATAAGGCGGGGGTGCATTTCCTACCACGCCAATGGAAGAACGTACTTTACCGAACGAGACCCACGCGGGCAGGTGCAGCGCTTCATTAAAAATAAATGCCGTATTGAACGATGGATAAAAATAACTGTTGTTGCCTGGTGGCAAAGTAGAAGAATATTCCTTGCGGGCCGTTCCTTCGAAATACAAATAGTTTTTATACGAAAGGTTAAAGAAGCCAAGGACAGCATATTTAAGAATGGCGCTTCTGTCGGTACCTGTTTTAATGGGATGGTAAGAATTTTCCAGGCTGAACCAGTTCTCCAGCAACAAGCCATCTGTGGTTTCAGAAGACTGATCATTGTACGTTTCTTTGCGCGACTGAAAACCGCCGGTCAGGGAGAGGTTCCATTTTTTGGGCAGTTTTTTTGACCAGGTCAGCAACCCATCGCCATACAGGATGGAGTATCGCCCACTGGCAATTTTATAGCCTCCGGTACTTGCCGCAGCCGTATTGAAAACGGAAGGGTATTCGCTGTACAGCCGCGTTTCGGTATTCAAACTGGTGAAATCGTTACCAAAGCGGGCCCTGAACTTCAGTTCCCTGTTCAAATCATAATTCAGCGTTACGCTATTCAGCAAACGGTCTTCGTACTCATCTTCGCTATTCTTTAATTGCATCCATAAAAAATCAAGCAATTCGTTCTTTACATTATAACGCAATGCTTCTGCGGGATTCCGTTGCGGCTGATTGAAAGGCACCCATTTGTATCCTTCGCTGGTTTTGTATTTGTCAAATACCACCGACAGATCCTCGGAACGGCTGAAAAATCCGGCATAGGCTGCAATGATCCTTGCTAACTGGTAAGGGCGGTTATGCACCTTGCTGCCTAAATAATTGGCAATTACATCTATATTCAGTTTATCGGTGATCTTATAATTAGTGTTCAGGTGTACGGTGTTGCGTTGCAGATCACCGCCCTGTTGTATGCCTTTATAATCATTGCGGGTGTATGATAACCGGTAAGAAAATTTATCGGTTGCATTGGCTATAGAAGTATTGATGATAGAATTAAACCCGAGGCGATACAATTGTTTATAATTCTTTTCATGCGCCACATAGGGTCGCAATTGTCCATCCCACCAGGGCACCAGGCTGCCATCGAATTTAGGACCGAATTGCGCATAAGCTGTAAAGTTGGGTCGCATGGCATCATTGATGCCGTCGCCATCGGTATCAACCGGTACCCAGCCGTCTTCTGTAGCGCCTTCGGAGAGGTTGGTGGCCCTGTCGGAGCCGGGACCATATTCATTCTGGTATTTTGGCAAAAAGGCTGCCTGCTCTATGGTATTCGTATAATTGACAGCAACGCCCAACCGCTTTTTGGGTGTTCCTTTTTTGGTAGTGATCACTACCACGCCCGCAGCTGCCTCTGAGCCATATAAGGCGGTTGCGCTGGCGCCTTTTAAAATAGAAAGATTATCAATATCGGCTATGTTGATATCAAGGATGCCATTTCCCCGTATGCGGGGATCGGCCCAATAACCATCGTTGTTAATACCGGTAATGCCTTTTTCGTTGGTATTACGAACGATTATGCCATCCACTACATACAATGGCTGTGCATTAAAATTAAGAGAGTTCACGCCACGTATCTGTACCTGAACCGCGCTGGTAGCGCCGCCGGGCGCTGTTTTAATCATCACCCCGGGTGAACGGCCATACAAGGCAGAAGCGAAATTGGTGTTACCGGCTGCAGAAAGATTCTCTGCTGATACCGTGCTAAACGAATATCCCAACGACCGCGAATTTTTATTTACACCAAGGGCAGTTACCACTACTTCATTCATCATATTATCCAAAACCGACAATTGCGCATTGAGATAGATGATGGCGCCGGAACCACTCAATTGAATTTCTTTTTTCTCATACCCTACGCTTGTCAATTCCAACACTTCCCCTTTTGCGCCTTCTATATTAAACTCCCCTTCGGCATTGGTAGTGGTGCCAATGCAGGCACCTCTTACTGAAACGCTTACATTGGCCAATGGCTTTCCTTCTTCATTGGTAACACGGCCTTTTACCAGCTGTGCTTTCTTTTCAGCGACGTTCTTTGATTCTTCTGTAGTTGATTTTGATCTGTGAGCAGGAACATTTTCGGGAGCGGCGATAATGACAAAGGTTTTATCATTTACCTTTTTAAAATTCAACCCGGTAAACTGCAGCAGGTCTTCGAGTATTTGTTCAACCGGCAGGTCCTTATTGGCAACCGGTTTAACAAGTATATCGCCAAATGATTTTTCGGAAAAGAGGAAGAAGATGTCTTTTGATTGATTCAATTGCTTTAGTATGGAAAAAAGGGGTTGGCGGGCAATAGTAGTATCTGTTGCCGGAGTTGCTACGCCTGCATGTAAAGTCTGACGGGGAGGCTTTTTACGATTATACGATACTGCATCCTGCGCAAAAACACAGCCAACAAGCAATAGCGAAACCATGAAAAAACACCTCCGGCAGCCTCTTTCAAAGCCTCTTTTCCTCATACGCAGATCTTAAAAAATAAACCTGCCTGGTTTTCTGGTTCTTTTATCTTTTCCTAATCAGAAATTCTTTCCCTGTTTTTTCTACATCATACCCCGAGTAAGTTAATAGTTGTACAAACTCATCCAGGTTGTCATTGGGTATAATGCCAGAGAGAGAATCAGTTGCCCAGGCATTATAAGCCAGGTTAACTTTAATTCCATACAGATCCGCTACCTGTTCAGCGACCTCTTTCATAGGAGTTTTCTCAAAAATAAATCTGTGTTGTGTCCAGGCCAGCACGGGCGCGTTTTTAACGTCCTTCTTTTGAATTCCGGTTTTATTGAACTCAACAAATTCGCCCGGTTTCATGTGTACTTCCTGATCTTTACCCTGTATTGTTACACTTCCTTCTGTTAACAATACATTGTTCTTACTATTCCGGTTGAAAACATTGAATTGCGTTCCGGTTACCACCACATCAAAATGGCTGGTATGGACAATGAACCGTGTTTTCTGAGCTGTTTTCTTTACATGGAAAAAGGCTTCCCCGTTTACCCAGACTTCTCTATCCGCCCCTGATTTCCATTTGCGGTAGTTGAGAGTGGTATTGGCATTCAACATAACCTGGGATCCATCGGGTAAAACTTCCTGCCGGGTTTCCCCGAAGGCGGTTTGCATAACAAGTTTACCAGTAGTGCGGATGTATTGCCAAGTACCCAATGAAGTTAAGAAAATAATCGCAGCTGCAGCCCACCATTTTGTCCGGCGTAAACGCATGGAAACAACCGGTGTTGCCTGTGGGGAATCATTGGTAAGGTTTATAGCTTTTGCTAATTTTTCCTGAGCGATTCTTAACCGCTGTGCATCAACAGGTTCCTCTTTAATGGTGATATATTGGAGTAATTGAACCGCCTCATCAACCAATTTCCTTTGCATAGGATCATTAGCCATGCGATTGTTCCAATTGTCTACAGCTTGCGGATCGGTTTTAAAATACCACGCCAAAAAGGTATCATCACGTATAAGGTCTTCAATAGTATTGATCGGTGCGTCCATATAGTAGGTTTCACTTCTAATTTAGTACTGCAAAATCATTTTTTGTAACTATATTTTTATCCCTTTTTGTGATTTTCATCTAAAACATATCTTAAATTCACATTTGTTTCCGTTTCATTCTCAAAACTAGCAGTAGCTTAACAAATTGATTTCTAATCAGCCTGATATAGCATTGTGGGAGGCCTATCAACAAGGCGATCACCATTCTTTTGCAATGTTGTTCCGACGCTATTATGAACCGCTGGTTCAATATGGCAGTAAACTCACCGGCAACAACGAGGTACTGGAAGATTGTATCCAGGAGCTATTCACAGAATTATGGCAGAACAAGAGCCAGACACAGGTACAATCGGTAAAAGCCTATTTGTTCAAATCGCTTAAATACAAGCTATTCCGCGCGCATCAACGAAAGACGACCAGTCCTTTTAACGAAAATCACAGCGATGTGTTGTTTGAAATAAGCCATGAAACCCTGCTGGTTGGGCGGGAACACGATGCCGAGAAAACCGCGCGGGTGTTGCAGGCGCTTGGCCAGTTATCGAACCGGCAAAAGGAAATTATTTACCTGAAGTTTTATCAGGAGCTGAGTTATGAAGAAGTGAGTGAGATCATGAACATTAATTACCAGGTTGCCCGTAACCTGTTGTATCAATCTATTAAATCATTAAAAAAACTGCTGACCACGTTAACGCTTTTACTTTGCTTTTGATCATTTCTTTTTAGTTAATTTATCTTTCAGCACACCCCAAATGCTTCTGCGTTCATAAGTGCGTTTATACCACTCGATATCATTTTGAAAATGTTCAATGTCGTTCAATAATTTGTTAATCAGCTGACGATGGCCTTCTGTATGTTGCGCACTTTGGTTCAGCTGTTCTCTCAACCCCGCCATCACCGCTGTTTTCTGGTTGATCTCTTTATGCAGTTTTTCAATTTCAAGACGTTGTTCTTCTATTACCTGTTGTTTATAGTCATTCTCCTGTAGCAGGTGCCTGGTGATCTGCTCCAGTTTTTCATTGATCTTGTTATATGCCGGATCGCTTATTGCATGCCCGTTAGTTCCATTCTTCGCGCCCTCACTCCTTTCTTTCAACCCGTTTACAGAAATATCCATAGTTTTTTATTTATGCTGATTAGACTTTATTATTTAAATGCGCTTATACAAATTCCGATACCCTGAACAAGTGGTATCCACATTAAACTCTTTATGGCAAAGCCAGCCGGAATACTCACCCATAACCCGTAACATAGCCGGATTATTGTAGTATTGAAAGATCTTTATGATGGCCTCCTGCGCATTGGAAAACAGGTCCCCGTTCAAGCCCTTCTTCACAATATCCCGGTTGCCGATGCAATTCTTTAACAAAACCGTTTTACGGAGCGACAGGGCTTCGAGAACGGAAAATGACAGTCCTTCGTATTGAGAAGTGGATAAATATAAATGAGCGCTGTTGATGAGGTCCAATGCCTGCGATTGAGGTAACCAGCCGGTTATAGTAATATTGGGCGAGGTAAGCTGATGACGGTATTCCCCATCGCCCACCCAGATAAATTCAAACTGCTCAAAATCCCTTAAATGGGTGGCAATGGCATTAAACAACAGGGGATTCTTTTGCTGTACAATACGCGCACAGGTAACAATGCGGAATTTATCAGAGACTGCCGGCGCTTCGCCCGGCGTGTAATGGCTGGAATCAACGGCAATGCCATTATTAATATTCAGCGCTTTGATACCCAGTTTTCGATAGGCATCCTGTTCAGACTGGGAACTGCAAACGACTTTTCCGCCAAATGAGGACCCCAGTTTTTCGAAGAGTTTATAAAATAAGTTAACTGCATTTATATTACTTAACAAAAACGGCGCGCCATTGGGCGTATAGATCACATTGGTAATATTCATGAGCCTGCAGGCAAGCCGGCCCAGGAAACCACTTTTGGAGGAATGCAGGTGAACGGCATCCACCATTTTTTGCGCTTTCAGTTTCTGCAACAGCTTGCAAAGCTCTACTAAAGCTACCGTATCTTTTACCACACTTATATTACGTTGCGCCGATCGCCACCTGATAAACTGCACATTGTCTTCCGGGAAATATTTTATGATCTCTGTTGAACGCATCACATATTCCCGCTCACCATGGATGATAATATGATAATCATCCCGTAGGTTTTGTACGATCGACTGAACAAACGCTGCTATACCAGAAGCAAAAGGTTCTACTACATGTACGATCTTCATAACTGAATCTATATATCAATAAATTACTGTATAGTATAATTTGCCTATGGTTGTGTAAAGTTTTTTATAGTACGGCTGCTTTCCACACAACCGTTGGGTTATTAAAATATTTTTAAAAAGCCTAGATGTATTGAGCTAACATTATATCTGCTACAGACCAGGGGCGAAAGGTTGGACGGAAGGGTATCGAGGTTGCTTGCAATGACCGCAGCAATGGCAGTCATGCTGCTATAAGCCATTTTTGTGCCTATTGTTCATAAAACTTCCCTTAAAAGCGTAGATAGTGGAAAAACTTTAAATAAGGCCCTTATAATTAGGCAGTTATTAATTTATACAAATTATGATTTTACTGATAAAATGACTGTTTTTGCCCGGTTTGTTTGGGGCATGGCATGCATAATTGTTTGACAAAATCGGGGGCCTGCTAAACAACCTTTAAACATTAATTGCTCCATGCCTTTCGCAGGAACCGCAGCCAGTTGCCATGCATGATGGCTTCAATATCTGCTGGTGCATACCCGCGTTTGGTTAACAAAGCAGGGATCTTTTGCAGATCGGAAATGGTTTCCAGGTCATAGGGAGATTGTTCTTTACCAAAGGCCCCATCGAGATCGGTACCAATACCCACATGCCGGGTATTACCGGCCAGCTGACAGATATGATCCAGGTGATCGAGCATTTTTTCGAGATTGCAGTGCATGCCTTCGGGGGTAGATTGCTGCCTTACCCAGTTGGGCACCATCATCCAGGCATCGAGCGCGCCGCCAATTACGACATCTCTTTCTATCAATGCCTTTATCATGTCATCACTGAACTGGCGGTTGTGATTAACCAGCGCCCGGCAATTGTTATGACTGGCCCATACCGGCCCTTTGAAAATGCTGAGGGCATCCCAAAAGGCATCATCACACAAATGCGTGGCATCGAGGATCATGTTTAACCGGTCCATTTCTCTTACCAGTTCTTTGCCCATGGCATTTAATCCACCCGTTGCATCGGTGCCATTGGCATAGCGGCCGGGGCCATAATGGGCCGGACCAATGGCGCGCAATCCTGATCCATGGGCTATTTCGAGATGTTTTAATGTAACAATAGAATCGGCGCCTTCCAGGCTTAGGATATAACCGATGGGTTTGTTATCATTGGGTTGGCCATTTAGCCACAACGCCAGATGGCTTTCGAGATCGGTATTGTTTTTTATCATCACCATTTCACCGTCGGCTTCCATGGCTTTGTACCAGGCCAGCTGCGCCTGGGTTTGCGCCCAGGCCTGTTCGGGCGAATGCCAGCCGGGCAATGGATTATCGGGCGCTACATAGCGGGCAATTTGCGTAGCTACTACCAACCCGATATTCCCCTTACGTAATTCAGGTAATGCCACTGTGCCTTTGGCTCTATCAGGTTTATCGGTCAATCCTGTTTCCCGTTTGCGAATGTCCATAACCGATTGCCGCAGATCGCGGTTCCATTCCATGGCATTCATGCTTAGATCGAGATGTGCATCAATTATAAACATTGCTATTCGGTCCCTGAGTTTTTTTGTGGTAAAAAGTATGTTTGTCATTACCAGTTCGCAGGTTCGTAAGTTCACTGCGCGGAGCACTTATCTAATTATTCTTCCTGATGAACCAGTTAGAATAAATTGTTCTACTTCTAATTTAGAGATAATGGCCCAATCGCCATGGATGCTTTGTTTTAAGGCGCCGCAGGCGGTGGCAAATTCAATAATGACGGGTGGTTCTAAGCCATTCATCAATCCATATAACATTCCGGCGGTGAAGGCATCGCCCGTACCGATCTGGTCAGTAATATAGGGCAACTTATAACCGGCAGAAAAATAATACTGTCCCTTGTGCATAAAAGCGCCTGAATAAATATGCACCGATCCATCAGTTTTTCGAAAACTCATGCCCAACGTTTTCATATCAGGCAATTGCTTTTTCAATGCTTCACTGCATTGTTTGAACCGTTCTTCCAAAGGAGCATTTGCATCTGTGTTGATTCCATAATATACAGCAGCTGAATCCAGATCGGCCACTACTATCTCACTTGATTGCAATAAGGCCGGCATTATGTCGGCTGCCTTCTTTCCATATTTCCATAAAGTACTGCGATAATTGAAATCGGCTGAAATGATGACACCTTGCTGCTTTGCTACAGCCAGCGCTTCGGCGCATACATCGGCTGCACTTTGTGAAACTGCAGGCGCCACCCCTGACCAATGAAAATATTGTGAATCATGGAGTGACTTTGTCCAATCGATCATCCCGGGTTGCAGTTCTGCATAAGAAGAACCAGCCCGGTCGTAGATCACCCTTGTTGGGCGGATATGATTACCCGGCTCGGTAAAATAAAGTCCCAGCTTTTCACCACCATATACAACATGGTCGGTAGCTACGCCATGACCTTGCAATTGCTGAATGCCAGCCAGTGCAATGTCATTTTGCGGAACACGGGTAACATACCTGGTAGTAACACCCAGGCGCGACAACAACACACAGGCATTGGCTTCTGCTCCTGCATAGTATGCTTTGTACTCCTGGGTCTGTAAAAAACGTTGCGATCCGGCGCTGTGCAACCGCATCATAAATTCGCCAAATGCGGTTACCTGAACAGGACTGGGTGTCATCATCATTCATTGCATTTTCAACAAGTATAACCCAATTTCGTGAGAACGTGAAACGGCAAACGTGAAACGGCAAAAGACCTTATTGCTGAACTCCGACTTTTATCGGCAATCGTGAATCGGCAATCGGCAATTTCGCCTCGCGCCTTTATTCAACCTGTTCAACTTGTTAACTTGTCAACTTGTTAACTCGTCAACTCTATCAACCTTGTCAACCCTATCAACTTTCCCACCTCCCCACTTCTTTCTCCCATTTTTCCTGGTCAACTCGTCAACTGGTCAACTCGTCAACTGGTCAACTCGTCAACTCAAACATCGCCTCTATCTCCACCGGGATATTATCAGGTAAAGAACCGAAGCCTACGGCGCTGCGAACGCCAATGCCATTTTCTTCGCCCCATATTGCGGCAAACAATTCACTGCATCCATTAATGATATAAGGATGGCGCTCAAAATCAGCTGTACAATTCACCATACCCAACACTTTGATCACGCGTTTTATTTTATTGAGACTGCCAATATGTGTGCAGATCGTTGACAACATAGTAAGGCCTACTTGTCTGGCTGCCAGCTTACCCTCTTCAATATTCAGGTCGCTTCCTATACGCCCGATAATAAGGGTCTTATCTTCCCGCACAGGTCCATGGCCAGATAAATACAGATATTTACCATCGATAAGATAAGGTTTGTACACTCCCAATGGTGAGGGAGCAGGAGGTAATCTCAATCCCAGTGCTTTGAATCTTTCTTCAGCGTTCATGTGTTCAGAATTTGATATTTATATTAACCTATTGTTGAATTCAGGATCATTACACCAACCAGTCCGGTTACAGCCACAATTGTTTCCATTACCGACCAGGTCTTTAAAGTGTCTTTTATGCTCAAATTGAAATATTCCTTAAAAAGCCAGAACCCTGCATCGTTCACATGCGAAAACAACAAGCTGCCGGCGCCTACAGATAATACCATCAGGTTGGCGTTCACCGATGTTTTGGCTAACAAGGGCGCAATGATGCCGGCTGTTGTTAACCCCGCCACGGTAGCCGAACCCACACAAATGCGAATGATGCCCGCCATACACCAGGCCAGTACTAATGGGTGTACGGGCCAGGTTTGCAATGCGGCTGCAATTTGTTTGCTTACCCCACTCTCTGTTAACACCTGCTTCAGGGCGCCGGAGCCGGCAATGATCAACAGGATCATACCAACATCCTTAACCGCTTCGCCATAGATGGCCATTACCGATCTCATAGACCTGCCACAACTGGTGCCTAGCGTAAAAGCAGCTACTAACACCGATACCAGCATAATGAGTCCGGGTTCGCTGACCAGGGTTAATACCCCCTTTACCGATCTGTTGTCACTTAAGATATAATTCAATACCGTAGTAGCCGTAAGCAGAAACACCGGTAACAAAGAAGTGATAAAGCTATTGGCGCTTCCGGGCATTTGGGTTTTATCAATGGCCTGTGGTTTGAATAACTCTAAAGGTTCAGACTTTATATTCCTGACAACTCTTGAAAACAATGGACCGGCAATGATAATAGCCGGAATAGCAATGAGCAATCCGTATAATAAAGTAATGCCCATGCTGGCCCCGAATTGTGTTACCAGCGCGGTGGGTGATGGATGCGGGGGCAGAAAGCCATGTGTTACCGACAAGGCCGCCAGCATCGGCAGACCAATATACACCGCAGGTACTTTATACTGGTATACAACGGAAAAGATCAGTGGCACCATCAACACAAATCCTACCCCATAAAACAAAGGAATGCCAATAATAAATCCTGTGATCATTAATGCCCATTGCAGATAACGGGCGCCAAATGCATCCATCAACACAGTCGCTATCTTTTGTGCCGCGCCGCTTTCTGCTACCAGTTTACCCAGCATGGCGCCCAAGCAAATGATGCTTACCAGGGAACCTAATGTATCGCCCATGCCCTGCTGCACTGCCGACATAATTTTCTCCGGCGGCAGTTTCAATAACAAACCTGCCAACAGGGAGATAATTAAAAACGCCAGAAACGCATTCAGCTTTCCCCAGGTGATCAGCAGGATCAGTATAACAATGCAAAGCAATACGATTAGTATGGACATTTCTTTCTATAATTTTTTATTCAACCACAATTTCATCGATCAGCAACAGGGCATTACCTCCTGCGCCGTATTCGCCCGCAGGTATCGTGCCTTTGTTGATGCCGATCACTTTTATGTATTGCGCCCGTACCGGTGTAACCGGCACCTCCAGTTTATTAATGCCATTAACAGGAAATGAATCCTGCCGGTATAGTTCTGTATAATGTTCTCCATCTTTTGATGCCAGCAACTGCAAGGTAACCGGGGCCCACATTCGTTGCCAGTGATAATTCAACACTTCCAATGCCAGGTGCTGCACGGTTTGCTCCTTTCCCAGATCGATCACAGCCTGCAGATCATTGCCACTAAAACCCAGCCATTGATTATCGTTATACCGGTTGCTGCCAAACAAGCCATTTACGAGGGTTGTATTACCGGGGTTGAACCGGTCAATGGGTTTATTCTGCAAAGTTACGGCAGCGCCCACTGCTTTATGTACCCGAAATGATTGCTGGAACAATCTACCCGTAGGTAGATGTTGCCTGTTAAAGAGCAATGCCTTTACTGTACAAGTATTTTTAATTTCTACTGTACTGGTATATAATGTACTTTGTATAGTAGGCACCGTATTATCCGTTGTATACCTGATCTCGCCACCAGGTGCAGCAGATTGCAAATGTATTTGCAAAACATTGTTTTGCACGGGTACCGCGGTGCAGGTGATGTCATCGAAATGCGCATCATAATTAATTTTCTCCTGTTTCAATAACCGCGCTTCGCCGCGTAACCGGTTCAGGAAATTATCATAATTGCGCTGTTTGGCTGGCGTCCATGCCAGTTCTGCCAGGGCAAGCGCCCGGGGAAAGATCATATAGGCTGCCTGCGCTTCGCTGGTATAATATTCACTCCAGGCCTGTCCTTCTACGCCTGCCAAATAAGTTGTTGTTGCATCATCTGTGTTTCCGGCCAGGGGTTCATACCCATATACTTTTTGCAAAGGCGTAAAGCCGCCTGCTGCTAAAGGTTCTTCGGCATATAATGATTGGTAGTAATCAAAATAGCAATTGGTTTCGGGGGTCATAATTACCTGGTGATGTTGTGCAATAGCTGCCTTTCCGCCTTCTTCACCGCGCCAGCTCATAACAGTAGCATTGGGCGCCAAACCACCTTCAAGTATCTCATCCCAACCAATGATATGCCGGCCTTTGCTGTTCACGTATTGCTCTATGCGTTGAATGAAATAACTCTGCAACGCATGTTCGTCGGGCAGGTGCAGGGTTTGTTTCCGCTGCTGACATTTTGTACAAACCTTCCATCTTGTTTTGGGGCATTCATCACCGCCAATATGGATATAGGTTGATGGGAACAGCGCCATTACCTCATCCAGCACGTTTTGCAAAAACACAAAGGTGCTATCATTGCCCGCGCAATACACATCATCAAACACGCCCCAGAAAGTAGCGGTGTTATACGGTCCGCCGGTGCAACCCAATGCAGGATATGCCGCCAGTGCGGCGGATGCGTGGCCCGGCATTTCAATTTCAGGAATGATGGTTATTTGCCGGTCTGCCGCATACCGCACCACCTCTTTTATTTGTTGTTGCGTATAATATCCCCCATATCGTTTGCCATCGAAGCGATGCGGTAATTCTTTTTTATGACCGATCAGGGTTTCATTTCGCCAGGCCGCTACCGATTGCAACTGGGGATATTTCTTTATTTCTATCCGCCAGCCCTGGTCATCAGTGAGGTGCCAGTGAAAAGTATTGAACTTGTACAACGCCAGCAGGTCGAGATACTTTTTTATAAATGAGACGGGGAACAAATGCCGGCTTACATCCAGCGCCATTCCTCTATACGCAAAACGTGGATGGTCGTCGATGGTATAACCGGACACTTTTATCTTATTTGTGCCGGCGCTCCATAACTGCCGCAAGGTTTGCAAACCATACAGCACCCCGCTGGCATCGTGGCCAATACAACGGATCGCTTTTTTATCTATATGAAGCAAATACCCTTCTTTATGCGGGACGGCGGTAGAATCGATGGTCAATGAAATAAAGTTATTGCCGGGAGCAGTAGTAGTTTTCGCCAACGACTTACCGCCATAAGCCAGCACATAGCCCTTTAGCAATCCGGCTATTTTGTTTAATGTACTATTCCCCACTACAATTTTGGTTGCAGGTGTAATGAAGAAAGCTTCGGTTGATGGGGTTATTGTTACTGGTAAAGGGATCAGGGCGGGCAATGCAGGGCTGCCTGCCTGTGCCCGTATTGATAAGGGCAGGGCGATCAATGATACTATCACCACCAGGTATGTACGTATGCTTGTCATTTTAGGGATGCCATAATTTTTTATCTCCTTCCAATTCAATCCCGCTATACTCCGCTACCGCCTTGTACTCATACTGCTGTCCTTTTTTCAAACCATTGATCGTGCCGGTGAAATCTCCATTTTTATCAATGAGTACGGTTGCCGATCTTATCCAGGGTCCCGTATACAGGTCTTCGATCTGTCCGTGGTAGGGCCGGTAATAAAATAGCGCCTTCATGGGCGTCAGGGGTTTAAAGTTTAGCACTTTGCCTAACAATACCATGCCTGTTGAGGATGAACGGGCGTCTAACGTTACCACCTGTACGGATTCAATGGCAGGTTGTATATTTTCTATTTTAATAACTATCGGGTTGGGCCATTTGTGATCATCGTAAATACGTTGGGTACGGAACACTGTTACTACTAAACCGGTATCTGTTTGCTTAAAAGATGGGCTCACGTTTTTACCAGGTTTGTATTCCTGGATAATGCCGTTTTGTCCCAGCACACTGATTTTCGAATTCGCCGTTGCTTTTACTGAATGGAGCGTAAAGTTTTTTTGTTCCCCTTCAACCCAGCCCGGCAAACCGGTAACAATGGCATACAGGGTTTGCTTGTTGGCCGTTGTAGTGAACCAGATATTCTTTTCGCGGCTAATGACCCAGGGGTGCACACTGTCAACCGCTTCCCTGTTTATAAAATACCAGGCTGCCAGTTCCCGCAACCTGTCTTCCTGATCGGCAACCATCTCACCATTCGGTTTGGGTCCGGTATTCAATAATAATGAGCCGCCTTTGCTTCTCGCTTCAATCAGTAATTCAATTAGCGTGGTGCCTGACTTGTATCTTTCATTGGTTGGTTGAAACTGCCAGGCTGTACCAATGGTAATGCACGACAACCAGGGTTTTTGAATAGTTACACCCGGCAACATTTGCTCGGTTGTTTTTAATGCGCCTCTGGTTATCAGGATGTCTGGCTGCAATTTCCAGCAAGTGGCCTTTACTACTTCTTTCGGCTCCCCATCAATAAACAGCAGATCTATCTTTCCATAGTTGGTCATCAGCTCCTCGCATTGCGCCCGGGTGAATTTGTCAAACTCTTTTTTTACCGCATTGCTCATTACCACATTATCCCGACTGATAAGCATGTTATGAGAATGCAGAAAATGAAAATCCTCCGGTGAAAAATAAAAACCTACCTGCAAACCCACCTTGCGCGTAGCTTCTACAAATTCTTTCAACAGATCTTTATGGTACGGCGTATTCATGATGTTGAAACCGGTTGTCTTCGTATCCCACATACAAAACCCCGAATGGTGTTTGGTAGTGAACATGATGTATTTCATGCCGGCCAGTTTGGCCAGGGTAGCAATCTCTTTGGGATTGAAGCTGGCTGGATTGAATGTTGCTGGCAGCTCGTTAAAATAACGATTCACATAATCAGCTGAAGCGCCTACCAGCGAATGACTGATAACAATACCCAACTGCGCATCTACACTAAAATGAATAAACAAACCGCCTGCTGCATGGCGCAACCATTCTTCGCGCTCCGGTTTATTAAGGTTGTAATCACTGGCTTCCCCATCTTTCACTACATCATGCTGCGCCCAGGCTATTATATATTGAACGATACAGATCAAAACAACGATCAATCTTTTCATGCAACTTCTTTCTTTTTTGAATACTTAGTAAAAGAGGGCATAGACATGCCCTCTTTGTTACACTTAAAACCTACTTGTAATGTACGAGAAC
This sequence comes from Niastella sp., assembly GCF_045805085.1. Lineage (NCBI taxonomy): Bacteria > Pseudomonadati > Bacteroidota > Chitinophagia > Chitinophagales > Chitinophagaceae > Niastella > Niastella sp. The sequence goes on along the minus strand of NZ_JBJMLX010000387.1, from coordinate 12,013 downwards.
TCTTTAATTATTTATCCCACCAGATATGGGTTAACAGATCGTTTGCTCCCTGCCGGGTTATAGCAGCCTGGTATGAGTCGGCATTGAGGGTTTGCTCTGTAGTCGGATACAACATCCTTCTAAAGAACTTACCCCCGGTTGCATTGCCCGCATAATTATTGGGTACCAGTGCGGGGTAACCGGTACGGCGGAAGCTGGCAAACACTTCCTGCGCATCAGGAAAAATGCTCACCCAGAATTGGGTATAGATCTGTTTCATTTGATCGTCGAGCGTACCGCCCGTGTTAAGCGGATTCGCCGCTACATAATTGTCGATAGAAGTTTGAGCAACAGTCCCATCCTTACCACCAATAATAGCCCATTGCCGCATAGCAGCCTGAATACCGTTTTGATACAGGGAGCTGGCAGTAGCGCCACTGTACCAGCCTCTCAAAGCAGCTTCAGTTAACAGGTAATATGATTCTGCAGCGGTAAACAACAGGCGCGGCGAATTCAATAACAACAGCGTTTTAGGGTTAGGTTCGGAATACGTAATAAAATTAGCAGGCTTGGCATTGGCCAGGGTGGCCGGCATGCCTTTCGCCAGCGTTACCGAGGTATCGGGTACCTTGTTATTCCATACAACAGCCATGATCGGTAACCGGGGATCGTTGGTGCTTTTCAAATAAGAAATAAATACATCCTGATACTTGCCACCTTCCGTATTCTTATTACCATCCTGGGCAATGTAATCGCTGTTCCACAGGTTCAACGCCAACGGGTTTTTATTGATGTCCTGACCAGTGGCCAAATAACTCATTTTGGCAATGTCGGCATCATCTGTGATCACGCCACCGGCAATGGCCCTGGTGACCCAGTTTTTGGCGGCATTGGCATCTACTTTTGTCATGCGCATACCCAGCCGCAACATTAAGGAGTAGGCGAACTTCCTCCACTTATCAGGAGCACCGCTATAGATCAGGTCGGATGCGCCAAAAGTTGTTTTATTAGATGCATCGAGGCTTTTCGCTGCTGCATCCAGTTCTGCTAACAGATCGGCATAAATAGCGCTTTGCGGATCGTATGCTGGTTTAAAGACAAAAGAATCATTGCCCAACGCGGCCTGAAAGTATGGGATGTCGCCATACAGATCGGTGAGACGGCTGTAACAATATACCCGCCAGATCCTGGCTTCTGCATACAGATTCACCTGAGAAGGCTCATTTTTAACGCTCTTGATCACCATGCCCAATTCGTTGAGTTCTTTCGGATAGGCATCATTGAATGCCTGGTATGTTTGTGAGATCTGGGCTGCATTATACTTTGAACCAAAACCCGCCACATCGTTATAACTGGTGGTATATTGCATAGTGCCCAACAGAAAATTCAACATATTGCTGGTACCATCATATTCAGCTTTTGTAAACATGTATTGGGGATATACTTTAGCAGTAGCTTCGGGATTGGTATTGATGCTCTCAAAGTTCTTGTCGCACGATTGCAGTGACACCATGCCCATCAACCCCAATAAACCACCTGCATATTTAATTATATTTTTCATATTGTTCTTCGTTTGGGTAATTATAATTTAATGGTAAGGTTCATGCCATATGAACGGGTACGCGGCAATCCGATCGATTCAAAGCCCTGTGCATTGCTATTGGTAAAGCTTTGCTCAGGATCGAAGTTCTTGGTATCCCTGTACAGGATGAACAGGTTGCGGGCCACAAATGAAATGCTGGCTGCCTGGATCTTCGCCAATTTTATTTTGCTTACCGGGATGTTATAAGATAATATTACCTGACGCAGTTTGATGAAACTACCATCATGCAGGAACAGATCAGAATACACCTTGTAATTATCATAGTAGTTGCGCAATACCCCACCGGCCTGCGTAATGGTGGTATCATACGACGCCCCGTTTTGATCAACACCTTTCAACTCCAGGCCTTTATCACGGCCAGGCAGGGTGCTTTTCAACTTACCCATACGGGTGGCGTACACTTCGAAAACGGAGAAGATCTTGTTACCGAATTTTCCATCGAGTAAAACGTTCAACCCCCAATTATGATAATGGAATTCGTTGGTAATGCCCATAGTATAAGGCGCCACGCTATTACCCAGTGGCTTCAGGTCGCTCATTACCGGCAGGTGATTGCCCCTGTTATAGATCACATTGCCCTGGGCATCTTTTTTCATGGTGGTGCCCACTATGGTTCCATACGGCTGTCCTTTTATGTGTTGTAAAAAGGCCCAGTTACCAACGGAGTTGGCTATTTGTACAGAAGTTAATCCAGGCGCCAGGTCCACTACCTTGCTTTCGTTATAGGCAAAGTTGTAGCTTACATTCCAGCTGAAATTGGCGGTACTGACCGGTTTACCGGTCAACAGTATTTCAATACCCCTGTTCCTTAACTCGCCAACGTTCATGATCACGGAATTATAGCCCGAAGTACCAGAGATAGTTGTTTTTACAATGTCGTTGGTGGTTTGACGGTTGTAATAAGTAAAGTCGAGGCCTAACCGGTTGTTGAATGTTTGCAATTCAAGACCGCCTTCATAGGTAGTAGAGGTATAAGGTTTCAGATTGGGATTAGGGATATAGTTTTGTGAATTTACATCCTGCGTTACGTTCAGCAGGGGCTGGCCTGCGCTGGCCACATTGCTATAAGAAAGATTGATGGCATAGGGATCAGGTGCGCCACCACCTACCTGCGCCCAGCTACCGCGTAATTTAGCCAGGGTGATCCAGGTTGGCATTTCAAATGCATCGGACAGAATAAGGCTGCTACCTACGCTGGGATAAAAGATATGATTGTTCTTTGGACTTAAAGTAGAGAACCAGTCTTCACGCGCCGTGAAGGTTACAAAAAACAGGTTTTTGAAATCCAGATCGGCTGAACCAAACACCGAATTGGTAGTGGAGCGCTGCGTCACCGGCCTGATAGTAGAAGAAGCTAAGTTTGAAACACTATAGAAGTATGGAATAATAAATTGTTTACCGGTAATATTCTGTTCCTTATTTTCAAACTTACGCGAGTTGGCCCCTACCATGGCGCTCAGGCCAAAATTCTGCGCGAACTCGGTTCTATAAGTAACATTCAACATGCTGTTTGTTTCAGACAGGTCTGATTTCAACCCCACATATTCGCCCAGCGGGGTATACAGGGCGCCGCTTGGCAGCACGTTTGTGTAATTGTAATTATAAAAATCACGGCTTACGGTCCCTTTTACAATCAGGTTTTTAATGAGCTCATAAGAAATAGACGCCTGGCCAATAAAGCGGTTCTTCACATCATCTTCTTTCCATTTATTAATCACAAAATAACCGTTGGAAGCAATGGCGGCATCGTTCCAAATGGTTTCATTACCGGCAGAATCGTAACCGGGTTTTATCCAGCGTACATCGGCGGTATTGGCAATTTCAAGGGGCGTCCAGTTAGGATTACCCAATGCATCGCCCGCACCGGTGCGGTTATGTCCCTGTTCCAGGTTGTACTGCGCCAGCGCTTCGATATTTATTTTGGAGCCCACCTTGCCATTGAGGGCCACATTGAAGGTTTTTCGTTTATAGGTTGTGCTTGGTAAAATACCTCTGCTGTTGAGGTCTGCCATGGAGAAGCGGTAGTTGAAATTATCGCTGCCACCAGCAAATGCCAGGCTATTCGTATAAGTGGTACCGGTTTGATAAAAATTCTGCAAATTCTTTTTCTGGGCTACATAAGGGTGGGTCTTTCCATCTACGCCCATATAATTGGTAGAACCGTCGATGGGTGCACCCCATGATTTTCTTCCCGATGCCTGTGCATCTGACAAAGTGGTGGGCATAACACCATCGAGCCCCTGGCCATATTCATATTGATAATCGGGGATTACGGCTACATTCTCCATGGTGAGGGTGGAATTATATTCAACCCCAATACCGTGTTGCGCCCGGCCCTTTTTAGTAGTGATAAGAATTACCCCGTTACTGGCGCGTGAACCATACAGGGCTGCGGCCGTACCGCCTTTCAACACCGTGATAGATTCAATATCGTCTGGATTGATGCCTGCAATGCCATCGCCTTTATCAACGTTGCTGGTGATGCCATTTACCGTTGGCGCGCCGCCAGGTACGGTATTATCGAGCGGCATACCATTGATTACATATAAGGGTTGGTTGTCACCGATCATGGAGCCATTACCGCGAATGGTAACCCGGCTTGAACCGCCCGGACCCGTTGACAGACCCGCCGCATTTACCCCGGCAATTTTACCAGACAATGCATTCGCAATATTGTTTTCACGAGCCTGGGTGAATTCGCTTCCTTTTACTTCAGTTACTGCATAGGCAACCGCTTTGCGATCTTTTTTCACGCCTAACGCGGTTACCACCACATTATCGAGCATATCGCTACTGCCTGCTTTTAAAGTAATGGTGACTGACGCCTGACCCGGGTCAATGGTAATTAGCTTTTTTTCATAGCCTACAGAACTAACAGATAATTGAAAAGTGGAAGACTGGAGGCTGGCCGGTATGTTCATAGCGAAATTACCCTTCAGATCAGTGGTAGTGGAGGAGGAACTTTTACCGGATGTGAGGGTTACGGTGACATTAGGGATGCCTGTTTGATCAGCTTCATTTTTTACCACCCCTCTTAACAGGGCAGATTGCGCCAGGCCGGTGAGTGAGAAAAAGAGATGAAAACATAGCAGCAGACTGCCCGAAGCAAGAGTTTTGACTCGTTTCATAAGCATTTGAGTTGAGTAGAAATGTTTGGTTACGTTGCGATTTCTGATACAATTTAATAACAAAAAGAATACGAACTGCAAATAATTTGCAATTACTAGAATTATTTCTGCAAATACTTAAATAAAGGCATTTTATAATGACATCGAGACATTAAACACATAATGTTTTATAAACTGTTTATAATCAATTTATAGTAGAGCAATTCTGTAAATTATTTGAAGTTGCGGAAAGGCGGAATTATCTTTGCAAAATATTTGCAATCTTTGTATTATTGCAAAGATTGCAGAATAGAGGGTATCTTAATTTTGGCGGCTGCAATCACTTTTTGAAAAATAAATGTTGCATCCCTTGAATAAGCTTACTTATTTCGTGTTAAAAGTTTGAATTTTGTCAATTGAAGACGTACCAATCTCATTAATGTGTTAATAGATTATGGCAAACAATAACCCAAATACGCCGGCGCCGGTAGCCTTGCAAAAAAAGGAAAGGAAAAAACTGATCATTAAACAGGTGAACATCCATACCCGTTTAATGTTTACCGACCTGGTAAAACTGATAGACGTATCGGAGGATACCATCCGGCGGGATGTGAATGAATTGGCCGAGGAAGGCCAGGTGATAAGAATAAAAGGCGGGGTAATGTCTGCGGCCTACCATATTGGGCATGAATCGCAAACTTATTCGCAACAAAAGAAAGAGATCATTGCCGATAAAACCCTGCAGTTATTAAAGGAAGATATGATCGTACTGATCGGCGGTGGTACTACCATCAGAGAGTTTATTAAAAAGATCCCTCCTGGTTTACGCGCCACATTCATTACGGTGAATGTGCTCACAGCCGTTGAACTGCTTGATAAACCGATGATAAAAACCATTATGATCGGCGGGCAAATCTCTACCTATAGCCAAATGACCGTAAGCGGCGAAGTATTTCAATACCTCAGTAATATTAAAGCTGATCTGTGTGTACTGGGCATTAATGCAATTGACACCAACAGCGGTTTAACCGATTCTGACTGGGAAACCATCCAGGTTAAAAAAGCCATGATCAATGCAGCTGATAAAGTTGCCGTGCTGACCATTTCGGAAAAAATGAATTCGGTAATGCAAATGAAGATCGCCGATGTAAACGAGATCGATTATTTAATTACCGAACTGCCGCCCGATAGCAATGAGTTGCAGGCTTATAAAGCCAAAAATCTCACCCTTTTATAGTTACCGGCAAGTACACTATAGGGCTTTTACGAGCGCACTATCTTAAAATAACGATCATTACATTAGTAAATGTAAGAGTGGATAAATATTTACCTGACCTTACTACCGGTAAGTAGTAGGCCACCTCCATTTTCGCGTATATTGCAAGCTGTTAATAATCTAGTGTAGTAACCCTACATGCATCGAGGAGCAACAGTTGTTAAGATTTTCTAAACGTAAGGCCGGAGAAATCGCAAAATCCGGCTTTACTTTTTCTTACTCCTCATTTTCCGACTCGCGATCGTCTTCTACATCCAATGGGTTCGATCTTCCAATTAAGGCAACAGCGTCTTCCTTTGGCAGCTCCTGCACCGCCCGCAGTTTCTTTTCAATCGCTCTCGATCTTACACCAGCCTGTTCAATTACATTACTGGCTTCCTGTAACTTCTTCTGCGTTTTCTCCAGAATACCGCCAAAATTGCCAAACTCGGTTTTTACGGCGCCCAGCAATTGCCATACTTCTCCTGACCGTTTTTCAATAGCCAGTGTTCTGAAACCCATTTGCAAACTATTCAGCAATGCCGATAACGTTGTAGGGCCAGTAATGATGATCTTATATTCCCGTTGAATGCTTTCAAACAAACCGGGTGTGCGCAACACTTCGGCATACAAACTTTCGAATGGTAAGAACAGGATCGCAAAGTCGGTTGTGTTGGGCGGATCAACATATTTGCTGCTGATATCCAGCGCACATTTTCGGATGCCTTTTATAAAACTCTTCCTATATTCTTCCACTAACTCAGGCAATGCTTTATCATAGGCATCCATCAATGCTTCAAAATCTTCTTTTGGGAATTTTGAATCAATAGGTAACCACAGGGATTTATCTTTATCACCACGGCCGGGCATTTTTATGGCAAATTCCACCAATGCATTGGAACCCTCTTTTGTTTTTACGTTGCGCCCATATTGGTCAATGGTAAGTATTTGATCCAGGATGCTTTCCAACTGGTACTCGCCCAACACGCCTCTTGTTTTTACGTTCGAGAGCACGCGTTTTAAATCGCCCACCCCGGTGGCCAGTTGCTGCATATCGCCCAATCCTTTATGTACCGCTTCCAGTCTTTCGCTTACGAGTTTAAACGATTCGCCCAGGCGGGTCTCCAACGTCTTTTGCAATTTTTCATCAACGGTTGCACGCATTTCATCGAGTTTGCGCTCATTACCGGTTTGCAGCTCGGCCATTTTCTTTTCCAGCGTTTCCCGCATTTGATCTAACCGAAGGGAGGTAGCATTATTTTGTTCACTCTGCTTACTTAATAAAGCAAAGAAATTATCTTTTTGAACCGTAGTGGCGCTGGCCATCGTTTGGTTAATGAGCTCGCCAAAGTTCTTTAAGGAGGCAGCTAATTCTGATCGTATCCGTTGCGTATTATCACTGGTTTCCTGCCGGTTGGTCACCATCTCCTGCTTTACGGCCGTTTCAATGCGAGCAATTTCTCCCAACAGGTTTTCCATTTTATATTTTATGGCCATCCAGTCGGTATTGTTTTTGGCAGCCATAGCGCGCCAGGCAAATACCATGGTAATGATGGCTACCAGCAGCAAGGCAACCAGTAGTGTTACAATAATGATCTCCATGTTAATGGTATTGATGGGTCAATTTAAGCAATTGAAACTTAATATAAATAAAAAAGCCCCGATAAGAATATCGGGGCGGGAACTCTCAACACTTAATAATAAACTTATTTTACGTCCCAGAAAATTCTGGTGGTAAGATTATCTTTTGAACTTACAACATCATAATTGGTTTTATTGTATATGCTTTCAGATGTAGGATAAAACCATCTTACCGGTGGTTGTTTTATAATATTGTTGGCGTTGTCAACTTCAAAACTTAATGCGGGGGCATCCAGTCTTCTGAGCTCGGCCCAGCTTTCGTGCGGCTGCACAACACTGTAGTGTATCCATTTCTGGGTAGCTATCAATGTTAATTTATCGGCGGTAGTGAGCGCCAGATCCCAATTCACTCCTGTAGAAGCAATGTATGCATTGACCTCGGCAGCATTTGTTGGGGTAAGCGGTCCCGATGAGGCGTCATTACTTAATGTCCTGATCCAGTAATAATATTCAACAGACTGTCTGATACCGGTTTCATAGGCGGTTTTAGCGGCTGAAAGATTAGCTGTTTTTAAATAGTATTCAGCAGCCAGAAAGCTTACTTCAGCGGCATTGATCAATATACCGGGGAAGTATGGGTTACGGCTTACAGTAGACCGGTTATAAAGAGCTATTTTGGAGTCCCTGTTTATTGCTGCATCCTGAGCGCTCCTGTCGCCCACAGCATCTACACCCGTATACACGCCTTTGGCGCTATCGCCGGGTTGGAACATAACCCTTAACCGCGGATCACCATTGGCCTTCATATGATCGATCATCACTTTACCGGCAGTATTACTGATCCTTCCTGCATCACCTTCTAATCCATCCTTGAAACTTTTAGCAGTGATATCCGAACTCAGGTCAAATACAGCCACCTTAATGTTATCACTGTTTGAAGCAACAACCGGGTATTTGGCCGGAGAGGAAAGAATGGTTGCTATTTCGCTGCTTGCGCGTGATGAAAAGGCCGATGAGCCAGATGCCCTTGTTAATATTCGCAGGCGCAGTGAATTGCAATACTTTTTCCAAAGTGTAATATTCCCAAGATTGATCAGGTCCTGCGTGCTGAACTTTTTCTGAATATAAGCCGGGACATTTATAGAATTCAACTCATCAGCAAAACCCTTCAGGTCATCGAGCATTGTGGTATAGATACTTGCTCCATCATCATATTTGGCTGAAGAGGCTGAATAATTGCCACCATTGATACTTAACTTTCCTGCCTCAGACCAGGGAATATCACCGTGCAGATCTACCATTTTTTGCGTTTGATCGTATAGAAAGATAGCGGCTGCGATCATATATATACGATTATCAGCCTGATCAGAGGCCGACAATTTTGAATAGATCTTTTCCAACTCGCGATACTGCCCAAGGAAATAATAATAATCTTTCCAATTGTCGCTAATCGAAGCTGACCCCGGAACATACTGGTTATCGCTGTTTTCCCAACCAACAGCCTGGGTATAGTGCAACAAAGTTGTTCTTAGTACTACAAAATAATTCCAGTATTGAGGAACAACATATCCATGGTTACCTTTATCAGTATTGGTCCACATACGGCTAACCAGGGTACCTGCAAATTGTTTATCAACCGTAGAAGTTGATATTTTTCCGGGATCCGCATAACTGTCTTCGAAGTCTTTCTTTTTACAGGCGGTAAAACCAATCGCTACCACTACCGTAATAAGCAATATCTTTTTCATTTAGTGATCTTTATAATTGTTAATACGATTTAGAAACCTGCTCTTAACATTACACCATAGGTTCTTGTCGATGGATTGGTACCAACATTGGTAAGCGATTGAAACCATCTTGAACCTGCAGTCGTTTGTTCTGCATCCATATTCTTCAAAGTGCGGTAGAAATAGAACAGGTTGCGTCCGAATACCGATAACTGCAATTTATTAGCGCCTATTTTATTCGCCAGTTTTACAGGAATGCTATAACTTAAACTTACTTCCCGCATTTTTATGTACGAATTTTTCTTTATATACAATTCATACCGTGAAGAACTGTATTGAGGGCCACCCCAGTTATATGTATTCCAGTAGTAATAAGCCTGGGATATAATGTTGGTATTTGGTTTGCCATCTGCAGTTACCCCTTCCATCAACATTCCATCATCGTATACTCTTTCTCCCTTAGGTCCTGTAGCTGCATTCGTTGGAATACCCATTTGCTTTGACTCATCGTAATAGTAGGTAAGACCGCCATGATCTTTATCCATATGCCCCAAACTTTCTTTCGTCAATCCACGGCTGGTCATCCAGTTAATACCGGTAGGCATTACGTAACCGCCAAACCGGAAATCGGCCAGTACATCCAAAGTAAATGACTTGTAGCTAAAGCTGCTGAAAATACCACCCACCACTTTAGGCATGGCATTTCCCACTTTTGTTAAACTGTCGCTCAGCAAATACAATCCATCGGGACCAACCATCTTTGCGCCTTTGCTATCGGTAGCAACGGGGTGCGCATAAAAATCACCCATTGGCTGCCCTACTTTCGAAATCAACTGGGCTGCGTTACCGTCGTAATCCTGGTGGATCAGCTGGTTAGATCCATTGGTCAGTTTTTCAACCAGGTTTTTGTTGAAGGAGAAATTGATACCTGCATCCCATCTGAAATCTTTTTTAGATACAGGTGTTCCGGTAAGGCCAATTTCAATACCCTTATTTCTTAAGGTACCCACATTGGTAAGCACTGAATTGTAACCAGTGCTGTTGGCAACTGTGATAGGTAATATCTGATCTACGATTTGACCATTATAATAGGAAACATCGAGCCCTAACCGGTTATGGAAGAACTTACTTTCAAGACCGAATTCAATTTCATGCTTTTGTTCGGGTTTGATGGCATCATTACCAAAGGCTGTAGGAAGATAAGTGTATATAACCGGTGTACCATTCGCTTGCTGTACCCCCAATGAAGTTTGGTTATACGCGATATTGGCCAGGTAAGTTTCCGGATAGTTACCTACTATGCCCCACGAACCACGTAGCTTGCTAAAGCTGATGAAAGAAGGCAAATTAAATGCCTCTGATATTACAAAACTTGAGTTTACAGAAGGGTAAACAAAGCTGTTGTTATTAGGATTCATTGTAGAAGTGCGGTCACGGCGCAAAGTACCTTCCAGGAACAGATAACCTTTGTAATTAGCATTAAGGGTTCCAATAAACGCATCCTTTACAAGTCTTCTCCTGTAGTTCCAATCAGGACTGTAGTTCATATTAGTAACAGATGCAGCCAGATCGAACCAGTTTTCAACAGATAAACCGCCATTGGTTTCCCGCTGCGTTGCAGTCGTGTTCTCTTTCTGGGCTGTATAACCGCCCATCACGTTCACTTCTACATCGTGCGTTATTTTTTTGGTATAGGTCAACAGCAGATCGCCATACACTATGGTATTTAAATAAGTAGAGAGGCCAAAACTTCCCCCCTGGGTTCCATCATTTATCGGTTGCTGGTAAACCAATGGTATTTCAGTGGTTTTTTTTGTCTCTGATCTTTGCGAAGTAAAGTCGGTAGCAATTCTTGCACGTAACTTTAGATCATCGATGATCTGCCAGTTATTGGTAAGGCTGGCTATTACGCGGTTGTTTAATTCTTCTTCATTAAATTCCTTAACCCGCCAAAGATAATCTGCTATGTCAGGTTTATAACCAGGGTAAATGATATTTTCCGAAGGCGTTACACTTTGTGTAGCAGCACCTTGTACAGCCTTATATCCCCGGCTTGTTTTATATTTGTTCAGATACCAGTCGCCATTATCGAACCGGCTCATCATACCGGTAAAATTGTTCATTAAACGGTCGATGCTGTAAGGGCGGTTATTGGTTTTCTGGTTGATATAATTCACCATTACATCGGTAGAGAACCGCTTGTTTAACCTGAAACTGCTATTAAAATTCGCTATGTTTTTGGCATTTTTTGCACCAAGACTAATACCTTCATTGGTTTGACGGGTTAAAGAAAAACGCACATTCGAATTTTCATCAGAATGCGACATAGAAACACTCACACTTGAATTATGCCCGGTTTGGAACAAATTTTTGTAGTTATCTTTCTGTGCTACATAGGGTCTTATAATACCATCCCAACCCATGGTAGGCTGGCCGTCGAATTTTCGTCCGAAGTTGATGGTATGGCTGGTATTACCCCTGGTTTCTTTTACACCATCACCATCCAGATCATACCAAACGAACCCGGTAGTAGAATCCTGATTTCCTTTACTTACATGCCAGGGGGCGCCGGGCCCTCTTACATCCTGCAATTGGGGTAAGTAGGCTACCTTATCCACACTGTAATTGGCAGCAAAATCAACTCTGAATCCCTTTTTACCTTTTCCGCTTTTGGTGGTAATGAGCACTACACCGTTAACAGCATCTGAACCATACAACGCAGCCGCCGAAGCGCCTTTTAATATGGAGATGTTATCAATGT